>CBDVBE010000080.1:0-18517 GCA_965372145.1 uncultured bacterium
AATTGTCGAAAAACGTGTTTACATATTAAGATTTTGTGCAAAATTCAGGTAATACCCTTACCGATTCATTACATATAACTATAGTAGACTCAACAAAATGGAATCTCCTGTCAAATTCGCTGATTGCAAATACGGTTACCCTGCCGGAAAGCACTTTCACTTTAGCCGGAAAGGATGTGCATCTGGATTCAATACTGGTAACCTGGGAAATTGAACATAGTGATGTCTACGAAGTAGCGGAACCCTGCAGTGCGGAAGTCGACCTGGTATTCTATGCAGTCGTTTCCGACAGCACCGATTCTACTATCTCCACCATTGATCTCAATGTAAACTGCAGCCGGAAGCATATAGACACAACATTTACAGACAGTAGCGGTATACCGGTAGCGAAATTCTCATACACGGCAAAAATCTTTATTGATTCAACGGACCTGATTCCCTAACATAGACATTGTAATGGTGAAGCTGTCACAGCAAAAGATAATCCGGCGACGGAATAAAGGATCATTACTGTTCCTTTTTCTCCTCTTTCTCCTTTCTCCAACCCAAAGGGGTAATGCTTTCACCTTTGATTCACTATTTGCCTATATCTATAACACCTTTGAATTTCTTCCCGAATATCATATCGATGCTGACATCTTCACCTTTATGCTTCACAAAAACGATTTTTTTGAAGAGCGGTATTTTCTTGAATCAAATTCAAATCTTGAGTTCTCGTTTATTTCATTTAAAAAATTTGTATACTCAGTCTGGCGTTTTGAATTTCAGACGGGTATGGGCAGGACTCCCGGCGATGTGGTTTTCGACCCGGTCGATATCAACTATGGTCTTGTGCCAATATTTGAATTCAGATTCCCTTCACTGATCTTTCAATGTGGATTAAACCACCATTGTTTCCACGAGATCGACCGGCATGAATTTGAAACGATATACTGGAACAAGCCGTTTATCGTATTCGGCTCAAAAAACATGCGTCTTATTGATCACCGGACGCAGTTATTGCAGGAAGGTAGCTGGACATTAGAGAACAAGATATCTTGGTCTTTCACCTGGGGCTACTACCTCAGAAAATTCTTTGGCATTGTCGGTGAACACACGGTAAATGGGGTAAATAAATATGTCCATGATGCGGTTATTGATGTTCGTTATGCATTCTATCAAAGGCGCAGCTGGATAGTCAATGCACACGGGAAAACAACCATCGGGTATTATAAAAATCTGAAAGGCCGGCCGCCGGAGAATGGAGCTTACTGGCGGCATGACGTCAGTCTCGAAAGTAACTTCAGACAGGGGAAACGAGGAGGCATGCTCTTCATCACCTATACGCTTGACGATCTGCCGAAATATCAGGGGTATCCCCGCTTTAGTAAAGACAAGCTGTTGCAGTTGGGGGTAAGATTTTTTATTTAGTTCTTTTTCCAATCCTATAATTGCGAGGACTTTAGGACGAAGCACCGCGAAGCAGCCAGTGGTACAACTGCATTTCCGGCGGATCAGTGAATCTTTATATCGAACAATGTTTTATTGTTTTCAATTAAACAGGCTTAAATTAACATTTAGTAAAGCCGGGTTGAAAAAATTTTATTCATAAAAGGTTAAGATAAGAGGTAATTGCAAAGGTGATTTCTCTGGGAAAAGTTGAAAGAGGATTACCCGAGTTAAGGCGTTATCGTTTAATGCTCATTGACGAGAGTCATAATTTACGCAATAGAGATGGTAAGCGGTACAGGGCTATAAGGAAATATATACAGGAAAATAACAGCAAGTGCATGCTTCTTTCCGCCACCCCGTATAATAAATCATTTCTTGATTTGCCCTGGGCAATAATAAGGCTTATACAGCGAGCGGGCCGTGTAGACAAAATAGGCCAGAAAGCTTCTGAAATTCAGTGCTACACATTTTTGCCTGCCGATGGTGTCGAGAGAATAATTAATCTTCGCTCAAGAATACGCCAGAGGCTTAAAGAAAACAGCGAGGTGGTGGGAACTGATGAAGCCTTCTTTGAAGATGATAATTGCGACCAAAGCATTACTGATCTCTACAATGAAAAAGCGGGCCTCCTGGATGGTGATGGAGATACGGAGGTTGACCTTGCTTCGTACGCGTACCAGATATGGAAAAATGCTATAAGTCAGCAAGAGGAACTGCAAAGAATAATTCCCGCTATGCCGGATGTTGTTTTTTTCAAACAGGCAGCATCTGCCAACAGAGGCAAGGCCTGAAGGTGTTCTTGTCTATGCAAAAACGGGCGAAGGAAATGATGCATTGACGTATGTTAACAGAAATGGTAAAAGTATTAGCGAATCTCAATTCGAAATACTTAAATTAGCGGAATGTGAACCCGATACAGAGGCTAAACCACGTCACGATACTCACCACGATCTTGTTAAAGCGGGGGTGGAAAACATTGTTAAAGAAGAAAAAAGCATTGGCGGACAGCTTGGCCGTCCGCGAGGCGCTCGTTTCCGTTGTTACGAACGACTTAAAGGCTATGCTGATTCGGTAAAAGGCACTCTTTTTGAATCTCCGGAACTTCTGAAGGCAATTGATGAGATATACCGTTACCCTTTACGCCCTTCCGCAACTGATAAGATTAATCGGCAATTAAGATCAGGTATTTCCGATATGCAACTTGCCGAGATGGTAATTTCTCTTAGAGAAGAAGACCGCTTATGTGTTGTTGAAGAAACGGAACAGGTTCATGATCCCCGGATAATATGTTCTCTTGGAATGTTTGATATGAGAGACAAATAGATATGACAACTTTAAATGTAACATCGACCCGTGAACGGCTTCAAAACTTTCAGTTTCATGAGCTTTTTATAGAAGAACTGGGGTGGTTTCAACCGTCTCAAATCGAAGCTGTACCTTTTACTATTCATGATGATTTATTTGAGCGGCAACAAATAGCGCAACTGGGCGGTGTTGCTGTTTTTCAAATCACTTCCGCTGACGGGAAAATCCCTTCTGCCGCAACCCGCAGAGAAATCCAAAAAGAGATTGCCAGGCATTACCACGAGAACCTGATAATATTCATTGACAATATTAAAACACAGAGCCTGTGGTACTGGATTAAACGGGAAGAAGGCAAACAGTATGTAAGAGAGCATTACTACTTCAAAGGGCAGCCCGGCGACCTTTTTTTGAGTAAATTATCGGCAATGGTGGTCGATATCGGCGACCTTGACGAAAACGGCGACATTCACGTTACTGAAGCGGTCGGCAGGCTGAAAGCTGCGCTTGATATCGAGCGTGTTATCAAGCGCTTTTATACGGAATACACTGACCAGCGCCTCGAATTTACAAAGCTCATTCAGGGAATAAAAGATGAACGTGATCGTAAGTGGTTCGCCTCAATAATCCTTAACAGGCTCATGTTTATTTACTTTCTTCAACGCAAGTATTTCATAAACAACGGTGACGCGGATTATCTTCAGAAAAAACTCGAAGAATCAAAAGAAAAACAAGGCAAAAATAAATATTTTGAAGTCTTTTTACAGGCGTTATTTTTTGAGGGGTTTGCTAAACCGGAAGGTGAACGCTCCGAAACCGCAAATAAGCTTTTAGGAAAAATCAAATACCTCAATGGCGGCCTTTTCATTAAACACAGAATTGAAATAGAAAACGAAAACATATCAATCCCGGACAAAGCGTTCGAAAACCTGTTCTCCCTGTTTAAACGCTATTCATGGAATCTTGGCGACACACCCGGTGGCAGCGATAATGAAATGAACCCTGATGTGCTGGGGTATATTTTCGAAAAATACATTAACCAGAAGGCGTTTGGTGCCTATTACACAAGGACAGAGATAACCGAATACCTTTGTGAGCGTACTATTTACAAATTAATTCTCGATAAGGTGAATTCTCCGGAAATCCCCGGCGTTATGCCTGCCGTTGATTTCAAATCTATTTCAGAACTGCTAATGAACCTTGACGCGAAATTATGCAGGCAGCTTCTTCTAGATATTTTACCCAGGCTTTCGCTTCTTGATCCCGCGTGTGGTTCAGGCGCATTCCTTGTTGCCGCTATGAAAACACTTATCAATCTTTACGCTGCCATAATAGGCAGAATAGAATTTTTAAATGATCGAAACCTCACCGATTGGCTTAGGAAAACACGGCGGGAACACCCTTCTATCAATTATTTCATTAAAAAAAGAGTCATAACCGACAACCTTTATGGCGTTGATATAATGGAAGAGGCAACTGAAATTGCCAGGCTAAGGTTATTTCTCGCTCTTGTTGCCTCCGCTCAAAGTGTTGAAGAACTTGAGCCGTTGCCGAATATTGATTTTAATATTTTGCCCGGCAATTCGCTTATCGGTTTGATGCGCCTTCCCACAAAAGAGGAACTTGCCAAATTGGGAAAACAGCAGGACCTTTTCAGCCTTGATTTCCATTCCCTTCTTGAGAAAAAAAACCGGCTGGTTGATGATTACAAACACGCAGGAACGTATGCTGAAGATTTAGGAACACTCAAAGAAAATATTGAAAAGAAAAAAAAGGATGCACAAGAACAACTCAATGAATTGCTTTTGAAAGAATTCAAAGACCTGGGAATTAAATTTGAACAAGCAACATGGGATGATAAAAAGCATAAACAAGGTAAATCCCAAAAACGTGATCTGAGTATTAATGACATTGAGAAACTTAAACCATTTCATTGGGGATATGAATTTGATGAGATTGTTCATAAAAAAGAGGGATTTGATGCGATCATAACGAATCCGCCCTGGGAAATTTTCAAGCCAAATGGGAAGGAATTTTTTGAAGAATATTCAGACTTAGTTACGAAGAAAAAAATGACCATTAATGAGTTCAAGATAGAAAAGAGAACACTGTTAAAAGACAGAGAGGTTTTAAAGGTTTGGCTTGAATACTTGAGTGAGTACCCACATGTTAATCAGTTTTTTAGGTCATCTATTCAATACCAAAACCAAATTTCTCTCGTTGGAAAAAGAACAGCAGGAACTGATATAAACCTATATAAGACATTCATTGAACAATGTTACAATCTTCTATGTGAAAAGGGTGAATGTGGTCTTGTGGTTCCAAGTGGTATACATACTGATTTAGGTGCAAAAGGATTGCGTGTTCTTCTATTCAATCGTAATGAAGTAACAGGGCTTTTCGGTTTCGAAAATCGCAAAGAGATATTTGAAAATGTGCATCGCAGTTTCAAATTCGACATTCTAACATACAAAAAAGGCGCAAGTACCGTATCGTTCCCCGCGCGTTTCATGCGTCATGAAGTAAAAGAACTATCATCCTTTCCTCAAGAAAAAGCAGTGGATATTGAAATATCTCTTGTCAACAAAACAGCGCCTGGCACCTTATCTGTAATAGAGTTTAAATCCGATGCTGATATTAAAATTATTAATAAAATGATGTCATATCCAATTTTATCAGATGAGAGTCTTGGAAATTGGAAAGTTGAATTTCACCGCGAATTTCACCGCGAATTTCACATGACTGACGATTCTCATCTATTTCGCACCAATGTTACAGATAAAAAACTACCACTTTTTGAAGGAAAAATGATTTGGCAATTTGACCATAGATACGACACTCCTCGTTTTTGGATTAATGAAAGTGAAGGTCGAAAAACTTTGACTGGTTCTGGAAAAAAAGATTTATGTAAAATGCTTGGTTACCAAAAACATCGCCTTGCTTACAGAGCTGTAGCTTCAAATACAAACGAAAGAACATTAATATGCACAATAGTGCCAAAAACCTTTACCGGGAATTCAATAAATGTCTGTGATTCTTTGGACTCCTTTACCATGCTTTATAGTACGGCTGTTTTAAATTCCTATCCAATAGATTGGCTTCTTCGCCTTAAGGTGTCTGCAAATCTGAACATGTTTTACCTTTACCAACTCCCTGTTCCACGTCTCTCCAAAGGTGACCCATATTTCTCGAATATAGTTGAACTTACAGCTCAGCTTATATGCATCTCCCCCGAATTCAACAACCTCGCAAAAGAAGTCGGCCTCGGCTCCCACAAAAACGGCGTAACAGACCCGGTCGAACGGGCAAAGCTTCGTGCAGAGCTTGACGGCATCATAGCCCATCTCTACGAGCTGACAGAAGATGAATTCGCATATATTCTCACGACATTTCCGCTGGTGGCTGATTCTGTCAAGGTTGCAGCGCGGAATGCGTATCGTGATGTTGAGAAAGGCCTTATCGTATGAGCAAAAAAAAAACTGAAAGCTGCAATCTCATTGACAAAATCACTCCGGAGCAAGCTTCGACGGTGCTGCGGACGCTCCTCTTGGAGTCCGATTCTTCAATAAAAGCGAAGACACAATCCGCGGAGTTTTAACGGATATTGACTACGGGGCTGTCTGTGATAATGTCTCTCTTTCACTGGCAAACCTGTGTGTCGATGATGTCTATGACCGTTCCGGTAGCAGCAGCGACGGTTATCATGACCCGGGAGAAGTGGCGATTGAAATGCTGGAAGATGCCTGCCGTGACTATGAGAAGCAGATGGAAAGATATCGTGAATTGGCCATGGATGAAACGGAAAAGGAGTCCTGTAAGGGAGTATTACTGGCATTATATAAATTTGAACAGGACGCGGATGATGATTTTCTCGAACAAGCACCGGAAATGGTATCAGAAACTTTTGGATATATTTTAGACAAGTGGAAAAAGGGCTGCAAGCGCCAAAACCATATAAAGGAGATGGATAATTTTATAGCAACGGAGTGCAGCGATTGGAAATAGTAATGATAATGTGGATTACATGGAGAAAATTTCTATGAGAAACGAAAAAATGAAGAATTACATTTCATCCTTTTCGGTTACCAATTTCAAGGCGATACGGGACAGCGGCACAGTCAGGTTTACGCCGTTTACCGCAATTATCGGCAACAACGGCTCAGGCAAGAGCAGCCTCCTTGAAGCTCTCTTAACGTATCAACCTTTGGCAAATAGTAAAAACTGATATATATAACCCTTTAAAAAGAAAGGTTCCCCATGCCACTAATCAAACTCCATACGTCAGTCCCGATCTCAGAGGGAAAACGGGAGGCGGTATTATCCTCACTTTCAAGCATCATCGCTGAAAAAATCGGTAAACCTATCCAGTATGTTATGGTCGTCCTTGAAGAAGGGCCTATCATGATGTCCGGGGAGCTGGGCAACGCCGCATTCGCAGATGTCAGAAGCATCGGCGGCCTTTCCAGCGAGGTTAATAATGCCATTGCCGACAGTGTATGCGAACTGCTTAAAGAATATCTCGGCATACCGACACAGAGAACCTATGTTACCTTTACCGATGTATCGGCCAATAACTGGGCATGGGATGGCAGGACGTTTGGGTAAAATAAGAATGGAATACTGGAATAATGGAGTGTTGGAGTAATGGATTGAAATCCTTTGTTACGTCTCCCATCACTCAATCACTCAACTATTTCAATCCTTTATGACTCCCTCTTGTTCGCTGAAAACGAAATCTCTCCGGCACACAGTGTCATAATTGAACCGTCAGCCAATTCAAACTGCAGCGTTCCGTCAGGATTGATATCTCTGATAATCCCGGTATACTTCTTTTGGCCATCAACAAATTCCTTTTTTTCGTTACGATAGGCAAGGTGCTCGAGTATCCTTTCCCGGAATTGTATAAAGCCCTTCTGTGACAGTTCTGTAAAGTACCGAACGATTACATCAACAAAGTCCAAACATAACGGCTCCAGGGGAACAATGGTGTTAAGCTCCTGAGAAAGGGATGTCGCCGGCGCCGGAATATCAGCAAAAACTTCCTGAGAACTGTTTACATTCACTCCAATGCCTAAAACAGCATTATACTTGCCATTTCGTTTAACTGATTCACATAAAATACCGCATATCTTCTTCTGATCGACCAGTACATCATTAGGCCATTTAATCTTTACCGCTAATCCATGCCTTTCGATAATTTCGGCTACAGCCAGCGCTGCGATCTGGGGAATATTCGGCCACCTATCCCTTTCCACATTATATAGGGGTAATAACAGGGAAAAAGTCAGGTCTTTTCCGGCAGCAGAAGTCCATGTTCTGGTAAACCGTCCCCTCCCGGCAGTCTGCTCCTCCGCCCATATAACAGAAAACTCAGTGAATTCTTCTAAATGTTCCTTTAGAAATGTATTTGTTGAAGGCAGGACCTTATACCTATATAGGGTGTATTTTTCATGACTATTTTGAATTATTGGCTTTTCCATAACACATGCATCAATATTTGAATGGTTACCTGGGAAAAATGGCTGTACCGTCCCTCCCCTAAAAATATTTATTTTTACCGTAGTTGAACTTTTTTTATTTTTTCATTTTTCTTACGGTCTCTTTTTTATATATTGTTATTTCATTCAACACAGAGTACCTCTCTCCTTCTATCGCAATTTGTGTTTATTGGGGCGGACAAATTATACATGGATGAACAGAAAAAACAGCTCATACAAAAAGCCGAACGGATGTACGGTAATATTTATCCTTGTGTCAACAAAACAACTCTTGATGAGTGTTTTACAACCGCGGCGAACGATTCGCTTATCCTCTGGTTTAATACTGCGGACAACAGCACACACATGATTGCCAGTGACGAAGTGGCAGTCTATGATGTTGTGACCCTTGAAAAACTTCAAAAAAAATAGAAACAACCTCCTCACAATATTCAGCGCACATAATCCCAGGCGTATACTCGATCAACTCAGGTTTTATATAGCCGTTCGAGGCTTGAAATTCGAAATTCGAAATTCGAAATTGGAAATTGGAAAAACATAAAACGTAGACGTTCGCGGTTTGAAGTTTCCAATTTTAACGTTCTGTGAACGCTTACACTTTCATTAACGGTACATGGATACCCATTCGTATTTTTTCCATTGGCATACAATCGAAAACAGCAGGCCGACAATAAATTAAATAGTGCGGCACCCGAATTAATTATTGTCTAACATTTATTGTAGGGGAATTCTTATCGAATGCATGAGTTCAGTATTGGTCAAACAATAGTAGAAACCGTCATAGCAGAAGTCACAAAACGCGACCCGGTTCCCTCCCGGATAATCACAACCCGTATTGTTGTGGGCAAGCTGCGGCAGTTGGTTCCTGAATACTTACAGTTTGCCTATGAACAGTTGACAAAAGATACCATTGCAGAAGGGTCCACTCTTGAAATCAGCCACAAACCCATCATTGGCAAGTGTGGGGCATGCGGGTGGCGGGGGGAGATGGATATTGACGGCTTTCTATGTAAGCAATGCAATGCACATTCTGCTGAAATAGTGAGCGGAAGAGAACTATACCTGGAAAGCCTGGAAATAGAAGAGGACGACTAATGGCAAACAAAGAGATTAAAATCTATCAGAATCTGATGGGTGAAAATGAGAAGTGGGCGAAGAAAACACGGGATGTTCTTAAGGAAAAAAACATTACCATGCTTAATATTATCGGCTCACCCGGTTCCGGCAAAACTGCGCTTCTTGAGAGGCTGGCCGAGGAAATAGCGCAGGAGATACCCTTTGCCGTGCTGGAGGGAGATATCGCCACTACCCGTGATGCGGAACGGCTCAGCGCGAAAAACATTCCCACGAGCCAGTTGCTTACCAACGGAGCGTGCCACCTTGAAGCAAAGCTGGTACATACCGCACTGCTCGATCTACCCCTTGATTCGCTTGCCATGGTGATTGTGGAAAATGTGGGTAACCTGGTATGCCCGGCGGAATTTGATATTGGAGAACATGCGAAGATAGCGGTGCTCAGCGTGACTGAAGGAGAGGAGAAACCGCTCAAATACCCGCTTCTTTTTACCGAGGCACAGGCCGTGTTCCTCACCAAGGTCGATCTCCTGCCGCACCTTCCTTATGATATAGACACCTGCATGCAATCCATCAAACAGATAAATCCACGGGCACCGATCTTCCAGGTTTCGCCGTTGACAAACAGGGGTATGGATGCGTGCACCATGTGGGTAACCGATTTTGTCCGTCATGAATAAACGAATCCGCGCAACAATCTCAGGCCGGGTGCAGGGGGTGGGTTTCCGTCCCACGGTGTACCGCTACGCAACCGGCCATGGTCTTGTCGGATTTGTAAAAAATACACCGCAGGGGGTCGTGTGTGAAGTTGAAGGCTCCGGTAATTCTATTGAACAATTTCTAACCCGAATCAGGGATAATCCACCGCAACAGGCATCTATCGAGAATATTGTGACGGAAGAGATCCCCGTATCCGGCAAAACCGGCTTTTCTATCGTACCGAGCCAGGGTTCCGGAGACCTTCTGATTGGCATGCCGCCGGATCTTGCTACCTGCAGTCAGTGTGTCGAAGAGTTGTTTACTCCCGGCGACCGGCGGTTCAGATATCCTTTTATCAACTGCACCAATTGCGGCCCCCGGTTTACTATTATCCATACGCTGCCATACGATCGCGATACAACATCCATGCACGCCTTTATACTCTGCCCGGACTGTTCGGCTGAGTATCATGATCCGGCAGACCGCAGGTTTGATGCACAGCCGAACGCATGTGCAGCCTGCGGGCCGGAGCTTTCATTAATAAATGCCAAGGGAGAAACTCTTGAAGGTGATCCGATTATGGAAACAGCCCGGCTCCTGCGTGAAGGAAACATACTGACAATAAAAGGACTCGGGGGATACCATCTTTGTTGCGATGCTGCCTGTGACGAAAGTGTCTCACAACTGCGTAAAAGGAAAAACAGACCGGCCAAGGCATTTGCTGTTATGTTTTCCACGATTGATGAAATAAAAGAGCATTGCATTGTTACTGATCGCGAGGAGAAAGAACTGTCCTCGGTTTCAAGGCCCATTGTGATACTTCCTCGAAGAGATGCGCCGGATCTTTCGCAGTATATTTCACCGGACACAAAAACGATTGGTGCCTTTCTCCCTTACACACCGCTGCATCATCTGCTGCTTGCTGAAATGAGCCCTTTGATTATGACCAGCGGCAACCGTGCCGAAGAACCGATTGTTAATGATGAAAAAGAGCTGGATCAGATACTCGGTTCCATTGCCGACTATGCGCTTATCCACAATCGTCCCATTGTACGCAGGTGCGATGATTCAGTGCTGCAGATAATTCGTGACAACAGGCTTTTTCTCAGGCGATCGCGCGGCTATGTTCCCGATTGTATTGGGCTGCCCTACGAGAGCCCCTCAATTATTGCCTGTGGCGCGGAGCTGAAAAATACCTTCTGTATAACCCGCGGGACCCGGGCATTTGTGTCCCAGCATATCGGAGACTTGACAGAATATAAAGCGTACGCTTTCTTTCGTGAATCCATCGCTGATCTCATGAATCTGTTACAGGTAGCACCCGCGATCATTGCGCATGATATGCATCCGGATTATCAATCAACGAAATATGCGCAGGATTCATCTATTAAACAGCAGATTGAAGTTCAGCATCACCACGCCCATATTGCAGCGTGCATGGCTGAACATCAGATAACCGAACCGGTTATCGGTGTTGCGCTCGACGGTACCGGCTATGGCACTGATGGTACGGTCTGGGGCGGTGAGTTTCTGGTAGCAGACCTGCTTGATTTCCGCAGGGCCGCTCATTTCAAGGAGTATCCGCTGCCCGGCGGCGACGCTGCGGTTCTGCATCCGATTCGGATGGCACTGAGTTGCTGCCTGAAAGAGTTTGGCACACTCGATCCCTTCTGCCAATCACTCTTTGAACGGACAATAGCTGCTGATGAATATACTGTTCTTGTCGATATGATAGAAAAAGGAATACGCTCTCCCTCAACGACAAGCTGCGGCCGTCTCTTTGATGCTGTCGCAGCGCTATGCGGCATCTGTTCATCAATAACCTATGAGGGTCAGGCTGCAATAAAATTACAGCAACTCGCCCGGACTGATATCACAACATGTTATACGTATACAATTGACAATGAAGATGAAAACAGGTCAGACGTTATTTCTTTTGGGCCCATGGTTAAGGAGATTGTTGCAGACCTGAAAAGCAACACTGCTATCGGAGTGATTTCTGCTGCATTTCACAATACCATTGCGGCAGGGGTCACTGATATGTGTAATCGTATCCGACAAGTTGAACACATCGACAGCGTTGTGTTATCCGGCGGCGTTTTTCAAAATGATTTATTACTTGATTTAACGATAAAACGCCTCGATGACAATAATTTTAACGTATTTTATCATACCATGGTACCGTCCAATGATGCCGGGATTGCGCTTGGCCAGGCTGCTATAGCCTGTGCGCGGTATCATGCCGGAAAATAATTCAACGGAGTGTAAATATGTGTCTGGCAGTACCTGCTAAAATAATTGAAATTGTTAATGACGATGCAGTTGTTGAAATTGAAGGTATCCGTCGCAGCGCCAAGATTGCACTGATTCCGGATTTAAGGGTTGGTGATTATGTAATAATCCACGCCGGTTTTGCAATCCATAAATGGTCCGAAGAGGACGTGCAGGAGTATAATCAGATTATGGATGAAATGAGAGAGCTCGAAAAAAAGGACGGTGGTAAAGGGTAGAAGAATAATGGAGTGTTGGAGTGCTGGAGTGATGGGTTAATGTCTCTTCCTTTGCCCAATACCCCAATACTCCATTACTCCATCACTCCAGTTTGTAAGGGTTTCATGTCAATAAAAGAACACATTGCAGCAATCACCCGTCTCGCAGAAAAAATCGGCCATCCTGTCAAACTCATGGAAGTGTGCGGCACCCATACCATGGCGGCATTCCGCAGCGGTCTTCGCTCTCTTCTGCCTGAGAATGTCTCCCTTCTTTCGGGGCCCGGTTGTCCGGTATGCGTTACCCCCAATGCCTATCTTGATAAAGCGCTCGCAATGGTGCAACAACCCGATACCATAGTTGCAACCTTCGGTGATATGGTGCGGGTTCCCGGTTCGGAATCATCCCTGGAATATGCACGAGCTCAGGGAGCAACCATTCGTATTGTGTATTCCCCTGCGGATGCGCTTGAAGAAGCTGCAGCCAACCCGTCACAGCAGGTTGTGTTTCTGGGTGTCGGATTTGAGACGACAATTCCGGGGATTGCCTGGACCATTAAAGAGGCGGCGCGGAAAAAGATTGCCAACTATTCCGTACTGTGCGGCCATAAAATAATCCCGCCGGCAATGGAGGCGTTGTTGCAGGGCGAAGTTAAGATTGACGGATTCATGTGTCCGGGACATGTTAGCGTCATTATCGGCGCTGATGCGTATAAACCGTTGTGCTCGTCCTTTCATATACCATGTGTGGTGACAGGATTCGAACCGTTTGATATGATTGCCGGTATCGAAATGTTACTTGATCAAATCGTTGAGAATCGGTCGATCGTAGAAATTCAGTATGTGCGGAGCGTTACTGAACAGGGAAATCCGGCGGCACAGCAATTGATCGATGATGTGTTTGAGGTATGCGACTCAAGCTGGCGTGGTATTGGAACCATTCCTGGCAGCGGTTTACAGATACGGGATCAGTTCAGCGCCCATGATGCGGAGAAGAAATTTATCGGTCTGGAAATCCCGGTTTCAAAAGAGCATCCGGGGTGCATCTGCGGTGAGATTCTTCGCGGGATTAAGGTACCGTATGACTGCGGCTTGTTCCGGAAGGCCTGTACGCCTGCAACACCGGTGGGAGCATGCATGGTCTCCAGTGAAGGGACGTGCGCGGCGTATTATAAATATGCAAAGGTCAATTCTCACCCCTAATCTCCCACACCCGTTCATGTGGGAAAGGGTTAGAACTGTAATAATTTGAAAATAAAAAAAATCTGCTATGAAAAACGATATCATAACACTCGCCCACGGCGGTGGAGGCACACGAACACAACAGCTTATCAGGGATGTTTTTCAGAAACACCTGAGCAATCCGATACTGGATCAGCTTGATGACAGCGCCTCGCTTCATGTGCCGGAGACCGACCTGGCATTCACCACCGACTCCTATGTTGTCAACCCCATATTTTTCCCCGGGGGCGATATCGGCACCCTTGCGGTGTGCGGCACCATTAATGACCTGGTCATGCAGGGCGCGGAACCGAGATATATGAGCCTGGGGCTTATTCTGGAAGAGGGCTTTGCCATAGCAGACCTTGAGCGTATTATAAAATCCGTTGCTGCGGTATTACAGCAGACAAATGTCACCCTGGCAACCGGCGATACAAAGGTGGTGGAGCGGGGTAAAGGAAATGGGATTTTTATTAACACAAGCGGTATTGGTATCCGAAATCCCGCAGTTAATGTGCATGTCTCAAACGCACACCCTGGTGATGTGGTCATTATCACCGGCACTATCGGTGATCATGGCATTGCTATCATGAGTCAGCGCGAAGGGTTGCAGTTCCAGTCGTCGCTGGTAAGTGATGTTGCATCTCTTGACAGTTTAATCCTGCCCCTTGTACGGGAAATACCCGCTCTCCATGTGCTCCGCGACCCGACACGCGGCGGCGTTGCAGCGGCACTCTGCGATATTGCGCATGTTTCACAGATAGGTATTTCGATTACAGAAATGCTGGTGCCTGTTAAAAAAGAGGTGATCGGTGCATGCAATCTTCTTGGATTTGATCCGTTACATGTTGCCAATGAAGGGAAAGCGCTCATTGTGTGCGCGGAGCAGGATGCTGCCGAGGCGTTGACACTCCTGCATAATCATCCGTTAGGCAGGGATGCCGCAGTAATCGGTACGATTGTCTCTGAGCATAGTGGAACGGTAATAGTATCAACTGCTATCGGTGGTGAGCGTATTGTAGAGACGACCACCGGAGAAGACCTGCCAAGAATTTGTTGAAATCGTAAAAAATCAGACATTTATTAGGTTTTTCGAAATATTTCTCCACTTTTCCCTGTTAAATTTCAAATCCGCTATATATTTTTATCCTCATTTTTTCCCTTTATCTTCCTCACCCTTGCACTCTTTGAAAAATTCGGATATAATTTATCTGCAAAAAGCATGAAACTATCAAGAAGTATATAATGACCAATCTATAATAGGTTTTCAATGAAAGGAATGTTATGACGGATCTGCTCACCGTGGACGGACAAACTGTAAAAAATCAAGGCTGGCGTGTTGCCTTCACCGGCATGGGGATTAATCTTGCGCTGGGTATTCTCTATACCTGGAGTGTTATAAGTAAAGGAATACCGGAATCGTGGAACTGGAGTGAGGCGGATAAATCCTGGCCATACTCCGTGGCATGCCTTGTATTCTGCCTTATTATGGTCCCGGCCGGTCGTATGCAGGATAAAATCGGCCCCCGGCTTGTTGCAACACTGGGCGGGATACTCGTTGGTATCGGTATGATTGCGGCAAGTATGACCACAACACCTATGGGCTTTATTATTGGATTCGGTATCTTTGCCGGTGCCGGTATCGGCTTTGGCTACGCTTCTGCCACACCGCCTGCCGTCAAATGGTTTCCTCCGGCAAAAACCGGTCTGGTTGCCGGCGTTGTTGTCTCCGGCTTTGGACTTGCTTCCGTATATGCTGCCCCGCTGGCCAAGTATCTTACCGTAACGTATGGTCTGCAGAAAATGATGCTGATACTCGGTATTGCGTTTCTGATTGTGGTTATCGGACTTGCTCAACTGGTTGTAGCACCACCTGCGCCAATCCAGTTTGAGAAAAAGAAGGAGCCTGCTGAAGGAGCAGATACACAGCCGGCTACTGCACCGCCAAAAGATGGTAATTTTGGTTCTCGGGAAATGCTCGGCACCGTTCAATTTTATATGATCTGGTTTATGTATGCCTGTGGCGCCGGAGCCGGTCTTATGGTTATTGCAAAGCTCGCTACTATTGCCAAAGTGCAGGCTGGTATTAATCTCGGTTTCATTCTTGTTGCGGTGCTTGCAGTTGGTAATGGAGGCGGTCGAATCATCGCAGGGATTGCTTCCGATAAAATAGGACGAAAAACGACGATGTTCATCTGCTTTGTTTTACAGGCTGTTCTTGTCATGCTTCTTTCGAAAGCTAATTCCGGAAGTATCTTTGCTGCCGCTCCCGTGTTGGCCATTATCTCTGCTTTGATCGGCGCAAACTACGGTGCGAACTTATCGTTGTTCCCTTCGATAACTAAAGATTTCTACGGCCTGAAAAACTTCGGCATGAACTATGGCCTTGTTTTTACCGCATGGGGAGTTGGTGGTTTCATGCTGGCACTGCTTGCCGGAAAAATGTATGTCAAATACGAAAGTTTTGCTATCGCCTATTACGGTGCGGCAATACTATTGGTACTTGCTGCTGTAATGACGCTTCTGGTTAAACCACCGCATCATAAATAAAGGGAATACAGATAATAATCCCTATACAATTATATAAGGCATGCTCTCCACCGCATGCCTTTTTTTTCAATTTTAAAAGCGACCTTGCCCTGGTTTTTCTCTCCTGCGGGTGATTTAGTCCCGCTGAAGCGGGATCAACTGTTAACAGGTATTAATTCAATATCATACCACCATTCTCGCTCAAATCCAAATAAGATTTTCGGTTTTTATTTAAAAATAAATATATTACGCATAGCGGGACGGTGGTAATTAATTAACTTATGACACTATTGTTTTTTACCAATTTCTCACCCTCCGTAACCATGGCAGATACAGCCGGGGAGCTAATGTTGTACTAAAGCATAACATTGAGTAAAAACAGAATAATACATCTGCTTATCACACTGTATAAAATACCGCGCTATTTGAATGACCGGAATATCATAAACGGGGACGACCGGTAGGTGATGTGGCAATAAATGAATTCGAGATCGGTGAAAGGTATTATGCTGCTGATTTATATTCATACAATAATGACGGCAGGTTAGCGGCAACGTATAAATATATAGAAACAGTCGGCTGGACAAAAATCGCCTTTACCTATACGCTCCTGGGGGATCCTGAAACAAAAACAGTCTATCCCGAATATATTCCCGGCCAGAACACTGAATCTATCGTTTTCAATTATGAGTATGATGAACAGGGACGGATTGCTGCAATAAAAGATGCCTCTCACGATCATCTGGTATCCTATACCTACTCACCAATCAGTCTGCTTGCTCAAAAGAAATACTCTAAAGACGGTTCCGATGTAGCTTCTGTTGATTATGAAAACAACATTCGTGATTGGGTGTGCACTATTGATGCAAAAGTTGCAAGCCAGGGTACACAGTTCTCTGAGAATCTTGGTTATTCAGATCAATATAACGGTAATATTACAAGCGCTGATTATTTCTATCGGCGTAATGATGGCGGGGACGAGACAGTCAATCTGGATTATACCTATGACGGGGTAAATCGTCTTACTAACGTTAATGCAAATCCAGAACAGAACAAGTACAATGAATCCTTTGACTACGATAATGTGGGGAGAATTGCCTGGTCATGGCGCTATGGGGAAGATGCGTATAAACTGTATAACTATGAAACTGGTTCAAGCAGGCTGAATTATATTTCTGAAAAACAGAGTTCTGATAACTATGACTACGACGATCGCGGCAATATGATCCAGGACAACAGCAAAGAAATGAATGTGACCTGGGACTGGCGGGATATGCCTGCACTGTTCAATCTGCGCGGCGATATAAACGAAGAAGGCGCTGATGTTAAAATGTTGTATGACGCCAACGGTGACCGTATGCTTAAAATAGAAAAAAACGCCACCGATTATAAGGCTGTTGCGTATGCGGGCGATGAGATAGTATATGAAACAGACGATTTCGGAAATAGTGCATTCAGGCTGACAACATCGTATATTAATTCTGCATCCGGAACTGAAGGAAAAATCGACTTTGACGAGCAGGGACAGACAACAAATTATTACTACCTCAAAGACCACCTGGGTTCAACACGGTCGGTTATTGCCGGAAACGGTGAAGTTGTTAAGGCTGATATGTATTTTGCCTATGGAGCGAAAGTGCCATTAATGGAATCCTCAATCCCATCCAAAATAAGAAAATCTTTTACCGGGAAAGAGTTTGATGACGATGGGGCAAGTGGTGATCAAGATAATGGAATGAACCTTTACTACTTTGGGAAACGGTTTTATGATCCGGAAATTTGCAGGTGGATAAGTCCAGATCCAGTCGAAGAGTTTTGGGATTCTTATGCATATACACATGGAGACCCAATAAACTTTTTTGATGTTCAAGGAAAAGAAGAACAAGACGCTAAAAGCGGTTTGCCAAGCGGAAAATATGTTGGACCTTATTACGGTGGTCCCAATAAAGGAAAAACTCCAGAGGAGGTTGAAGCAGAAAAAGCGGAACATGCGGATGATCCAGATATATTTGATGCGTTAAAAGGTCTTAATCCTACGTCAGCATTAGGTCCTTTATTTGATTTTTTAATTAACTTATTGGTAACCGAAGAGATGGAAAGGAAAGCGGAGAAAGAGGAAAATGAGGATTTAGATGAGGATTCTGAACTTGTCCCGCTACCAATACCACCTCCTACTTTGAGCCCAGATGATGACGATGACGATGACGATGGTGGTACTGTTATAATTGACACTAGTAAAATGAAGAAAGATGCGCAAGAAGAGTATGAGAAGGC
>CBDVBE010000081.1:0-18514 GCA_965372145.1 uncultured bacterium
AGACTGACCAGCTTCTGGGGAAATGAAACCGAAATCGACCAGCGGGGAAGAGTCCTTATTCAACCGGAGCTGCGAGAGGGGAGCCAGTTAAAAGACAGCGTGCTCATTCTCGGGCAGATTGATCATATGGTTATCTGGAACCGTGAACTTTTTACGTCAAAATATATGCCGATGACCTTTACAGAAGAAAAACTGGATGAAGTATCCAGACTGATAAATGAATATTCAAACTTGTCTGATGAGGAATAAATCGAGATACTATGACGGCATATCATACCCCGGTAATGGTTGAAGAAAGTATTACAGGATTAGCAATAAAACCGAATGGGATTTATTTAGACGGTACACTGGGAGGGGGAGGATATTTCAAAATGATCGTTGAATCGTTGCATACATCGGGTACGGCAATCGGAATTGATAGAGATTCCGAGGCAATACACTGGGTGCAGGAACATATAGGTAAACCGGCATGCAACGTTATTTTAGAGCAAAGTACCTTCTCACAGTTTGATGCCGTTTTAAAGAAACATGGAATTAAATCTTTGGATGGTTTGGTCCTCGACCTTGGAGTCTCCTCTCATCAGCTCGATGATGTTAAGAGGGGATTTGCCTATAAAGAGAATGCACCGCTGGATATGCGTATGAATCAGAACGATACCCTTACGGCTGCTGGAGTTCTTGCAGATAGAAACCAGGAGTCATTATGTCGGATATTACAGGACTATGGTGAAGTGAGAAATCCGCAACGGATGGCGGAAGCAATAACCCGATTTACGAAAGAACATAGCATTAAAACTTCTGATGATCTGCGTGAGTGTCTTGAGCGTGAATATGGCTCCCCGATTAAGTATAAAGTGTTGGCAAAAGTTTTTCAGGCTCTTCGCATAGCAGTAAATGAGGAACTGGCGGAACTGCGTACCTGTCTGACAAAGGCAGTTAACTATTTGAATACCGGTGGGCGCCTCGTTGTTATTGCGTACCATTCACTCGAAGATAGAATTGTTAAAAATTTTTTTAAGAGGTGCGAGCAGCAGTGTGAATGTGCTTCAAATGAACCTGTTTGCCGTTGTAATAAAGTTTCTTTGCTTAAGCGGATAAATAGAAAAGTGTATCGCGCTTCGCACGATGAAATAGCGGGAAACCGGCGAGCACGGAGTGCCCGGCTGCGAATCGCTGAAAAGGTATAACAGTGAGTTAAGCGGAATGGAATGGAAATGACCATTCCGATTCTACTCAATGTTATCCAGGGGCTTTCGTACTTGCCCACGGGGATAATCAAACATCATAGCGGATTGACAGAATATGAAAAAGAAAAAAAGTATAACAAAAAAAAGCGGAAGAAAAATAATACAAAAAGCAGGGGGCTGGTTGTTCCCTGTTGTCAGATATTTCATTTATGTGGCCATCCTGGTAACAATTTTTGTAATGTTTCCGCTTTCCCTGGTATGGAAACAGGTCTATATCACTACTATTTCGCTTCGGCAGGATGCGCTTAAGGACAGTCTTGCCGTATTACAGAAAGAGGTATCGACACTCACCATCATGGCAGAACAGTTATCCAGTACCGAAAGAATTGAACAGATTGCGGAGGAATCATTGGGTCTTGATTATCCGTCGTCCAAGGAGATTGTTGTAGTTCGTCCTAAAAAGAAAAAGGAGAAAAGCTTCATACTCAGTTCTCCATTCTGGACGGTCTTGAAAAAATCTATAACACCGGAAAAAGGATAAATGAAGATTATAAAAGTTCGTCTTATCTTTATTTCAGTCCTCCTCGCACTTTGCTTTAGTGCCTTAATCGGCCGTCTCTTCTACATTCAGATCCTAAATGGTAAAAAATTCGCAATCCGCTGTCGTGAACAGTCAAAACGGAGGACTCTTTTAACTGCTCGTCGTGGTTTCATTAGGGACCGTAAAGGGCATGTTCTGGCAAAAAGTGTATCAATCAAGCGGGTGTATCCCTTTGGTGAACTGGCAGGGCCGGTACTCGGTTATGTCGGAACCGACGGCAATGGGCTGGCTGGTGTAGAATACACTTTCGACCGGTACTTGAAAGGAGAAAACGGCTGGAGTATTATCCAGAAAGATGGAAGAAATAAACGCTATTCCAGAATCGGTATGCCTAAAAAAGCTCCGCAAAACGGGTGTGATGTGTACCTTACTATCGATGTTGAAATCCAGAAGATTGCAGAAAAAGTCCTGGCTGCAACACTCAAGAAATGTAAAGCAAGCGGCGGTATGTGTATTGTAATGGACCCAATGTGTGGGGATGTGCTGGCCATGGTGAATGCACCTGCCTTTAATCCGAATGTATGGAAACAGTATCCATCCGAGTGCAGAAAAAATAGGTGTATTACCATTAATTACGAACCGGGTTCGACCTTCAAAGCGGTGACTGCAGCGGCGGCGCTTCAGGAAGGGATTAAAAAAGAGGAAGATAAGATCGATGGTAATCAGGGAATATTCGAGATTTATGATCAGACTATTCGTGATTATAAGCCGTTTGGTATATTGACATTTTCGGAAGCACTCTGTTATTCAAGCAATGTATGTTTTGCAAAAATAGCCAATGAACTTGGTAATAAGCGCCTTTATAAGTACACGCGGAATTTCGGTTTAGGTGTCCACTCGGGAATACTCCTTCCCGGCGAGGAAACCGGTGTTGTCCATCCTGTCAATAAGTGGTCCGGACGCACACGGGTAACCATGGCAATGGGGTATGAACTGGCGGTAACTTTTCTCCAGATGATAGTGGCTTTTTCAGCAATTGCAAATGGCGGCATTCTTGTTGAACCGCATATTTACAGCAAAGTTGTTGACACAAAAGGCACCTGTGTTAAAGAACGGGTGTTGAAGGCAAAGCGGCGTATCATCTCTGAAGACACGGCGCTTCGTCTGAGGAAAATGATGCGGGGTGTTGTAGAGTATGGTACTGCGAAACGGGGTGCGTTGCCGGGCCTGGCAATTGGCGGGAAGACCGGAACCAGTAAGAAGATTGATGCCGAAACAGGAACCTATTCTGATGAAAAGGTTTGGGCATCGTTTATTGGCTTTGCCCCGGTTGACAATCCGGTACTTGTCTGTGGTGTTGTTATTGATGAACCGGAGTATGGTGCTGGTGGCGGTGCTGTGGCGGCTCCGGCATTCAAGCAGATATTACGGCAGGTTGTCAGTCATCCTGATCTGGAATTTGCTGAAAAACTTATTAATACTGGTGTACCCGATAGTGTTGAGAGAAAGAGAAATACTATCATTGCAGAGTCTGGTAATAAAACACCAGACCTCTGTGGCATGGAAAGGACTGAGGCGGCCCGGTTTCTTTCATCTGAAGATATCCCGTTCGAAATTATCGGAATGGACAAATGGATTGCGTATCAGACTCCCCTTGGTGGAACAGAATGTGTCCATGATACGAAACTGATTTTATACACCGGTAACAGCAATCAGAAGAAAGCAGGTAGTGCGGTAACAGGTAAACGGATTCGTGTGCCGAACTGTGTCGGCAAGGATCTTCGTGATGCCGTCAATGCCCTTAATCTTAAAGGGATTATTCCGTATGTAAAGGGCGCGGGCGTTGTAGTTCAGCAGGAACCGTCGTTTGGCACGATCGTACAAAGTAGTGTCATCTGTACGCTTGTCTGTACATTTGAAGGGTAACGAATAGTGCGAATTAATTTTATAGTCGATATATAAATTTAACAAAAGGGAAGTGTGTATGTCCGAGTCATTTAGTGAATTCGTTCAAGCGGAGTTGCAGGAGATTATGAATTCGATGGATGAGCGGTGTCGGAAAGATCCTGAATTATGTTGTCGGGTTGCAATGGAATGGATTGAGAAAAACGCAAAAATGTTTCGTGAAGAATGGAATAAAAAGAAGCTGCAAAGTGCATAAAGGACCTTACTATAGAGAAATATACCATATATGATGTATCAAGAATTAATACAACCATTAGACATTATTAAACAGGGTGGTACCGGTAATCCTGAGATCCGTGATATTGCATATGATTCCCGCGCGGTCACACCCGGCGCCATATTTATCGCTATTCCCGGATTCATGGCACAGGGCGATCAATTTATTGCTGATGCAATTGCCAAAGGTGCCGCCGCTGTTGTTTCGAGTCATAAGCAGTCGCAAAGCCCGGTACCATGGACGCAGGTCACCGATCCCAGAAAAACACCGGCAATTCTCGCGAAGAGATTATGGAACATAGACTTTAATTCTTTTATAACCGTCGGTATTACCGGGACAAATGGGAAAACAACAACCGCAGGTTTTTACCATGCACTCTTCCGGAACATCTATGGCAATGATGATTCGTGGCTGTTCAGTACCATAACCTATACACTGGGGAACCGGACGAAGGACGCGCACCATACAACACCGGAGGCGTCGGATCTCCTTCGCTTTATTCATACGGCGGCCCATAAGCCCCAGGCTATTACCATGGAAGTATCGTCACATGCATTGGCACTCTATCGGGTAGAAGGCTTTACTTTCGATCTGGTAATCTGGACCAATCTCAGCCAGGATCATCTCGATTTTCATAAAACCATGGAAGCGTATTATCAGGCAAAAAAGAAACTTTTTGTTAGTAACCTTAAACCCGGCGGTACAGCAATTATCAACGCTGATGATCCATCGGGGAAAAGACTTACTGAAGAATTAGCTGATGTAACAAAAATTACATACGGATATGTGGATACGGCAGATATACGTATAATCGATTCACAAACAACCTGGTCCGGTACAAATATTACGGTTAACTATCAAAAGAAGCACCACGATTTTCACTCAGCACTCTGTGGCTTTTTTAATGTGTATAACATGGCTGCACTGGCAGCAGGGGCACTTGTACGTGGAATCTCACATGATGAAATACAGAAATGTTTTGATAAGGTTACTGTTATTCCCGGGCGAATGGAGCAGGTTCCGGTGTCGGCAGATATTTCAGTTATTGTTGATTATGCCCATACACCGGATGCACTTGAAAATGTGCTTACCACAGCGGAAAAACTCACCGAAGGTCGATTATTCTGTGTATTCGGCTGTGGAGGTGACCGTGACCGGGCAAAACGGCCGCTTATGGCGGAAGCTGTGGCACGCATCTGTGATGAGGCGGTGATTACCAATGATAATCCGAGAACAGAGGCGCCGATTCAGATTATTAATGAAATTCGTGAGGGGATGCCACTTGATTTTCCCCATTGCGTCATTCCTGATCGGCGTAAAGCAATAAAGAAGGCATTGACCATTGCCCGAAAGGGAGATTGTGTCGTTATTGCCGGTAAAGGGCATGAGACGTATCAGGAAATCAATGGCGTACGAAATCATTTTGATGACCGTGAAGTTGTTGTTGAATTAAATACTGAAATGGAGTGTCTTTCTGAGCAAGAATAGTAAAACAGTATCACCTATAACCATCGGGCAGCTTGTCGAGTGGGCAAATGCAGAGACTGCTATACCGGACTCATTGCTTCGGAAGCGTATCGGTGCAGTCTGGATGGATTCACGAAAGATTTCTCCCGGCGATGTTTTTCTCGCATTGAAAAGCGACCATGACGATGGACACCGGTATGTACCTGCTGCACTGAAGGCGGGAGCATGTGCTGCTATTATTTCACGCCGGAATACATCTGAATATTCTCCCAAGGAACAGAAAAAGTGTATCGGGGTGGCGAATCCACTCAAAGCGGTACAGCGGATGGCCGCGGCCTATCGAAAGGATCTGGATATACCGGTCGTTGCAGTAACCGGTTCAAGCGGAAAGACAACTACCCGGAAATTTATAACAACCGTTCTTTCGGCTGGATTATCGGTTGGGAATACTGAAGGTAACTGGAATAACCATATCGGTGTTCCGCTCAGTATACTTCGCCTAAGTGGGAAAGAGGACATAGCAATCCTTGAACTCGGTGCAAATCATAAACACGAGATCAATACCTTGTCGCGCATTATAAAACCCGATGTTGGTATTATCACCAATGTCGGCTATGCTCATATCGGCTACTTCGGCAGCCTTGATGCAATTGCAAATGCAAAGTTTGAGATAGTCAATGGTATGCGTAAACAGACAGGTGTGCTCCTGTTAAACGGTGATGACACCAGGCTTGTTAAAAAGAATGCTGAAAGGGGATGGAAGGCCGTCTTTTTTGGTATGTCTCCCCGCTGTGGCATTCGAGCTGAGCGGATTACCGTTGATCGGGATGGAAAAACCATGTTTTTCGTAAAAGGGCATCGGTACAAATTATCGATGCCGGGGCGGCATTTTATTTACTGTGCATTGCCGGCACTGTTTCTTGCCCGTCAACTTGGTATTCCGGAATCAGTTATCGCAGATACACTGTATGCCATTAAGCCGGACCCCATGCGCGGCAGGATTATAACAAAATCGGGGGTACGGTTCATTGTTGACTGCTATAATGCAAATCCATCGTCAATGCGGTCAGGTATAGCGCTGCTCCGGGATGTCGCCGGCAAAAAAAAGAAATGTGCCGTTGTTGGTGATATGCTTGAATTGGGCAGGTATTCAGTACGGCTGCATAAAAGCCTTGGTAAACAAATAGCAGAAGCCGGTGTAAAAAAAGTAGTAGCGGTTGGTCGGTTTGCCGGTGCTGTTGCGGATGGTGCCGTTGCGCACGGGATAAAAGCTTCCCGGATTCTTTGCGCACCTGATGCTGAACAGGCAGTTGCATATACCCGCGAGCTGTTGAAACCGGGTGACACCGTATTGCTGAAAGGGTCACGCGGAGTAAAACTGGAAACAGTGTTAAAAAAGTTTTAGAACCATAACGGATGCGTACAATGAAACAAAAGAACAGAAATACCAGTTTACCGAGAGAGTGGCTCCCGCAGAAGGTCGCTATTCTCGGTGCAGGCCGCAGTGGTATTGCCGTTGCAAAGTACCTGTATAAAATGGATATATCTGTTTTTATCAGTGAAACCTGTTCAACTGAGGATCTTGATTTCATTCTCGCATCGAACGCTATTGCAGATATTCCTCATGAAGCCGGAGGGCATACCCCGAAGGTATTAGACCATGACCTGATTGTCTGTTCACCCGGTATACCTTCAGACATTGGGGTCTTGAAGAAAGCACGGAATAAAAAAATACCCGTATGGTCGGAAATTGAACTTGCCTATCGGCAGAGTAAAGCGCCGTTTCTTGCGATCACCGGATCAACCGGAAAAAGTACGACAGTCGGGTTGCTCGGGTCAATCCTTGAAGCAGCCGGTAGGGAGCATACGGTTGCCGGGAATATCGGTATTCCCCTTATTGGGGCCGCTCCCGAGATACCGGAACACGGTTATGTTGCCGCAGAAATAAGCAGTTTTCAACTGGAAACAATTGAATTGTTTCATCCAAAAGCCGCGGCAGTGTTAAATCTTCTTAAGAACCATCTTGACCGGTATAAAAATGAGGAAGAGTACTATAATGCAAAAAAGATGATCAGTAAAAATATGACTGCAACTGATATACTTGTACTGAATGCCAACGATGAACGGTGTGTTGGGTGGGCTGAAAGTATTGGCGGCACCATAAAAGTGGTCTTCTTTGGTAACACCGGCGCCTCTTCGGACTCTCTATGGTGTGAAGGTACAATTATGCACGGTAGATTCAACGGTCAGGAGGAGATTGTCGGTGATATCGGTGCTATGAAAATAAAGGGGAGTCATAACAGTGATAATGCATGCGCGGCAGCAGCACTGGCTCGTGCAGCCGGTATTGAGAATAAAGCAATAATAGACGGTGTTTGTGCTTTCAGTGGATTGCCGCATCGGCTTGAATTCATTCGCGAGATAAATGGTATTGCCTACTATAACGATTCAAAGGCTACCACCGCTGAATCTGTTGCCTGCGCGGTAAATGCATTTCATGCAGAGGTGCATCTTATTGCGGGTGGTAAAGATAAGGGATGTGATTTTACCGAAATACGCGATTCTATAAAAGAGAAAGTGAAAAGTGTTTGCCTTATTGGTGAAGCGGCAGGAAGGATATCAAAAGAGTGGAAAGGACTCACTGAGATTAACAAAGCGGAATCACTTGAGCAGGCACTTGAAACGGTTAATGCCAATGCTCACCCGGGAGATGTGGTTATCCTTTCGCCGGGATGCTCAAGCTTTGACATGTTTGCAAGTTTTGAAGACAGGGGTGCCATATTTAAAAAGCTGGTTCACGCGTTATATGAAGAGGAATAATAGACAATGATTGATAGAATTGCTAAAATGGACAAAGGAATATTTCTGTTAAGCCTGCTGATGATGGGTTTTGGTATTGTCTTTGTCTACAGCTCTTCATTTGCAATTGCACAACAGAGATTCGGTGGCTCGGATTTTTTTCTGGCACGGCATATTCTCCGTGTTTTTCTGGCCCTGATCTGTTTTTTTACTTTCCTGATGATCGATTATCATTCTCTGGGAAAATACAGTAACATTGCCTTCGCGATAGCCGTGGTTCTGTTGATATATACTCTGACACTTCCTGACAGTCAGGCAATTAACGGTGCAAAGCGCTGGGCGCAGATCGGTATTTTCCGTTTTCAGGTTTCTGAGTTTGCCCGCATAGCACTCATTCTGACACTGGCAATGCACTTTGAAAAGCATGGTGACCGGATTCGAGAAGGCTGTGTATTTATTCAGCAGCTTATTAAAATCGTCATTGTTTGCGGTCTGATTGTGTTGGAACCTGATTTCAGTACAGCAGTTATTATAGGATGCATCGGATTAAGCGTCCTGTTTGTTGCCGGTGCTAAGGTACTGCATATCGGTGGTGTTATCCTGACCTTCGTTCCACTGGTGATACTTACGGTGATTGCCTCACCGTACCGGCTGCAGCGATTAGTAGGATTTGCAAATATGTCCGGTAATAAGAACGGGATCGGATACCAGACGTATCAATCTCTTATTGGCCTGGGACATGGCGGACTTTTTGGTGTGGGACTCGGTCAGGGAGAACAGAAATACTTTTACCTGCCGGAACCGCATACGGACTTTGTGTTTTCAATTCTCGGCGAGGAAATAGGGTTCATCGGATTGTGCGTCGTGGTTATCCTGTTCGGTATACTGCTGTATAGAGGAATGCGGATTGCATTACGGGCACCGGATAAAATGGGACAGTGTATGGCATTCGGCTTAACACTTGTTCTTGGATTGTATGTTATTCTGCACGCTTTTGTCAACACCGGCATCGTACCGACGACCGGCGTCCCGTTGCCATTTTTGAGTTATGGCGGCATGAGTTTGATCTTTACCATGAGTAGTATGGGAATACTATTGAATATATCAAGTCAGTTATCTGAAGAAAAAAACACAACACCTATACGGAAGCGGAAATGAACATTGTTATCACAGCAGGTGGCACCGGTGGCCATATATTTCCGGCATTGTCTGTAGCTCTGGAGCTGAGAAGACAGTGTTCCGATGTCTCATTGCAGTGGATCGGTACGGCGCGAAGCAGAGAAAAGGAACTGTGTGAAAAGCATGCGATCCCGATAAAAATACTGCCAGTCAAAGGGATTACACGAGCGTTGCGTTTGTCAAATATAGCATCAATGGGGGCATTTATTAAAGCGATGCAGCATATGCGTACTTTTTTCAAGGGCCGTCGTCCTGATGCAGTTATAGCCTTCGGCGGATATGTCTGTGCTCCGGTTCTGGCAGCAGCCCGGTTGAATCATATACCTTATTTCCTCCAGGAACAGAATACGGTGCCGGGAGTGGTTAATCGTTTTTTTGCCGCCAAAGCTCAACAGTCGTTTATGGGTTTTCCGCTCAACGGCAAATGGAAACTGAAAGGAAAAACAACAGTAACGGGAACACCGGTACGAAGGGTAACAGATGTCTTTGATCATTTCACCTATCCGGAGGGATTTGATAAACAAAAGGAAATGATACTCATTTGCGGCGGCAGCCAGGGAGCAGCTTCAATGAATGAATGCCTGATAGAACCTGTCATAAGGATGTTGCGGAATGGATTGCAGATATTCTGGCAGACAGGTGATGTTTCGTATGAAAAAATTGTTGCTGTATGCAAGGACTATCCCTCTGCATTTATCTACGCTTCAGTCGATGACCTGTATCCATATTATGCCGCTGCCAAGATGGTTATATGCCGCTCCGGTGCGTCAACGTTGAATGAAGTTGCCTATTTCGGCCTGCCCTGTATCATGATTCCATTACCCTGGTCGGCTGAGAATCATCAGTGGATGAATGCTGCGTATGTAGAGAGCCAGGGATGGGGGATACGTATAGCACAGGATGATCTATGCGGTGAACACGTGGGAAAGGCTGTAGAAAGGATAGTATCACATACTGGACACTGCGAAACAATGTGCCGGAAAGCATTGGACAGTTCGTCGGGAAATGCTGCAACAGTTATTGTGCGGGAAATGTTAAAGGAGCTGCGGTAAGTTACTATGTTTTTCATAAGTAAAAAGAAAATGCACTTTATAGGAATTGGTGGTGCCGGTATGTGCCCGATGGCGGAGGTAATGGTTCAGAATGGTCACGACATCAGCGGAAGTGATTTACAGAAGAGTGACGCAACTGAACGGCTTGAGTCATTAAATGTGCGTGTGCAATATCATCATGATCCTGAACTGGTCAAGCAGAGTGAGCTGTGTGTGTATTCGAGTGCAATTAAAGCGGATAATCCCGAATTAGTCTACGCGCGAGAGAATGGTATTACCTGTTTGAAAAGGGCGGAAATGCTGGGCGATATTATGCGTGCTTATCTCAGTATCGGTGTAGCCGGGACTCATGGAAAAACAACGACCTCTTCGCTTATCGGGAGTATATTCCGCGATGCCGGCCAGGATCCGATGGTGATTGTGGGTGGCGCGTTTAAAGATAGTGATTCA
Source organism: uncultured bacterium (assembly GCA_965372145.1). Lineage (GTDB taxonomy): Bacteria > Fibrobacterota > Chitinivibrionia > Chitinivibrionales > JANQEN01 > CBDVBE01. Next base: position 10,858 of record CBDVBE010000081.1, read on the forward strand.
AATGCAATGGTGGGGAAAGGAAGGGTATTGATTGCTGAAGCAGATGAGTATGATCGCTCTTTCTTGAGTATGTTCCCATTTATTGCGGTGGTTACCAACATCGAAGCCGACCATCTTGACATCTATAGCGATTTAGCCGATATCACCGAAGCGTTTGTTTCGTATGTCAATAAAGTTCCTTTTTATGGTATGGTGGTTGTTTGTATTGATGATCCGGTTTCGATTCAGATTTGTGACAGAATACACGGTACTTTTATTACCTATGGGATTTCCGAAACAGCGGACTATCGTGCCGAAGCTATTCGATTTGAGAAAGGTATATCCGAATTTAAGGTACTTAAACATAATAAGTTGGTTGGCACAGTTACCCTCCCGCTTTCAGGAATACACAATGTTCGTAATGCCCTCGCAGCAATAGTGGTTGCCGATGAAATGAGCATACCATTTGAAGTGATAAAACAGAGTCTTGAAAAATTCAGCGGTATTAAGCGCCGTTTTGAAATAATGGGATCGGAGAAAGAGATAACAGTAATAGATGATTATGCCCATCACCCCTCAGAGATCGCTGCGACACTCAGTGCGGCAAAGCAGGCCGGATTTAAACGGATTGTCGCTGTATTTCAACCGCATCTTTATACGCGGACACGGGATTTCTGCCGGGAATTTGCAGAAAGCCTGAGTACTGCTGACAGGTGTATCGTTACCGAGATTTACAAAGCACGGGAGGAGCCGATTGAAGGGGTACATGGCATGTCTATCATAGACGCGATGGGTAAAACTGATACTATCAACACTCATTTTGTAAAAACACTGGAGGAGATACCAGACCTCCTGGTGCCACTTTTACAACCTGGTGACGGGGTGATTCTTATGGGTGCCGGTGATATCTGGCGAATCGGCAAACCCCTGCTGGAGAGGATACGGCATGACTAAACGGGTCGGTGCAAATAGACGATTGAAAATGAAAGGCCGGAAGCGAAAGGCACCGAAGAAAGTACGTGGCATTATTAGTCGGTCTGCAGGTTTTATACGGGTAGTGCTCATTGCCCTATGCATTGCAGCATTAGGGTTCTTCGGTGCACGAAGGGCTTCGGGGTTTATAACGACGATTGATATTCTGAAGGTCAGGAAGGTTGAAGTGCATGGCGTTGAACAGGTTGATACCACAGAGGTATTATCACTTGCGGCAATACAGCCGGGGATATCAATGCTCGATATGAAAATGGGGGATATACGTAAACGGGTACGGAAAAATCCCTGGATTGCAAAAGTAAATGTACGGAGGAAAATTCCGCATACCATAGTAATAACGGTCACCGAACGTAAACCTGTTGCGTTTATAAATCTCGGTTCGATACATATGTCCGACCAAGACGGTTTTCTGTGGCCGCTTAACTCGCATACGTACTGGAATCTTCCGATTATTTCAGGCTTGGCGGATACCCTTATAGACAATACCTGTCACAAGCTTAAGAAGGATCAGGCAGAGAAAATGAGTGCTTTTTTCAAGGATATTCGGAGTTCTAATGAACAGGTACCGCTTCGGATTTCACAGATAGATTTCAGTAAGAAGGATGTTGTAAGTGTCAAATTGGAATCGAGCCCGGTGCATGCAGTAATTAAAAGCAGTACTGTGGTAAAAGATATGCACAACTTACGGGAAATTTTACGAATCATAGAGGAAAAGGCTGAAAAGATGCCGCGATATATAAATCTTTGTTATAATAATATTGAATTTGTTAAGTGAAAAAAATAGAGCATACTGAAACAAAAGGAAAATTAAAAAAAAGGAGATATGGAGGTAGATATGGATGATAATGTGTTTGTGGGACTTGACATAGGAACAACGAAGATTGCGTGTATTATCTCAGAAATTGATACCAGTGGGGAAATGAAAATAATTGGTGTCGGTGTTACTCCTTCAAACGGGCTCCGGAAAGGTGTTGTGGTCAATATCGATAAAACAGTCCGGTCAATACAGAAAGCTGTTGAAGAAGCAGAGCTTATGGCGGGTATTGATGTCGATGCGGTGTATGTCGGTATTGCCGGTGACCATATCAGGGCGATAAACAGCAGGGGGGTTATTGCTACAAAAGGGGAAAACAATGAGATAACAAAACAGGATGTGGTGCGGGCCATTGATAATGCACAGGCCGTGTCCATTCCAATGGATCGTGAAATTCTCCATGTAATTCCACAGGAGTATATCGTTGACGAGCAGAAAGGTATCAAAGATCCTGTTGGCATGTGTGGTGTGCGCCTGGAAACACAGGTCCATATTATTACCGGAGCGGTAACCAGTGCCCAGAATATCTATAAAAGTGTTGATAAAGCCGGGTTGAAAGTTATAGACCTGGTACTTGAACCGCTTGCTTCAAGTTATGCGGTACTTGAGGAAGATGAAAAGGAGTTGGGTGTTGCCCTTGTTGATATGGGTGGCGGTACCACTGATATAGCCATCTATTCCGAAGAAAGTATTCGCCATACCGCTGTTGTCGGCTTGGGGGGTGAGTATGTCACTAAAGATATCGCGATTGGTATCAGGACTCCCATTGAAAAAGCCGAAGAGATTAAGAAAAAGCACGGCTGTGCTTTCTCCCGACTGGTTAAAAATAACGAATATGTCAACGTACCGGGAGTAGGCGGCAGGGAGCAGCGCGAGGTATCACGGGCGGTACTTTCTTCAATAATCGAGCCGCGTGTTGAAGAAATTCTTTCACTTGCCCATCGTGAGATTAAACGTACTGACTACGCGGATATGCTCGGTGCCGGTGTTGTGTTGACAGGAGGCGGCTCACTGCTGGAGGGAATGCTGGAGGTGGCTGAACAGACATTTGAGATGCCGGTAAAACTTGGGATACCATCAGGATTCGGCGGGTTGACTGAAGCTGCACGTTCACCAATTCATGCGACAGGAGTCGGCCTCTGTAAATATGCCGTAAAAACATATGAGCGAAAGAAGACGAGGAAAGCATTCGCAGGTGATGATAATTTCAAAAAAATAGTTGATAAGATGAAAAATTGGGTAAAAGAGTTCTTTTAAACATAGATAAAAAAGTAAAATAAATACTAACCTAAATCATTCCCAAAGGAGGGTGTATGGTTTTCGAATTAGACGAGAAGTTTGATACCGTCGCTAAGATGAAGGTGATCGGTATTGGTGGTGCCGGAGGAAATGCAGTGAACCGGATGATTGAGGAAGGACTTTCGGGTGTTGAATTTATTTCGATCAATACTGATGCGATGGCACTCGACAATAACAGGGCTGAGAATCGAATACAGATCGGTGAGCGTATCACCAAGGGGCTTGGCGCGGGAGCAAACCCAGATATCGGCAGAATTGCCATGGAAGAAGATCGTGAAAAAATCGCCGACATACTTGAAGGTGCGGATATGGTGTTTCTTACCGCTGGTATGGGTGGTGGTACCGGCACCGGTGGTGCACCTGTCATCGCTGAAGTTACAAATGAATTGGATATCCTGACCGTTGCTATTGTTACGCGTCCGTTCCTTTTCGAAGGTAAAATCCGTGATAAAAACGCAAAGAAAGGAATTGATGATTTACGCAAGTGCGTTGATACTATCATTGTAATTCCCAATCAGAAACTTCTTTCGATTGTTGATCGGGACACCTCGCTGATGGATGCGTTTAAAACTGCTGACCAGGTGTTGCATCATGCAACCAAAGGAATTTCAGACCTGATCTCTGTCCATGGATTAGTGAATCTTGATTTTGCCGATGTAAAGACAATTATGAAAGGTATGGGTGATGCCATCATGGGTAGCGGCTCCGCTGAAGGTGACAACCGTGCCGCATTGGCTGCCGATGCAGCTATCCACAGCCCAATGCTGGATGATGTTTCAATTGCCGGTGCCAAGGGAATCCTGATCAATATTACCGGCGGTGAAGATCTTACACTCTATGATGTTGGTGATGCTACGCAGACAATCTATGATGCGGTTGGTGAAGACAATGATACTAATATCATCTTTGGCGCAGTAACAGATCCGCAGATGAGTGGTAAAATTCAGGTTACTGTTATTGCTACAGGATTTAATGGCGATGCTATTAGCCGTGAAACGAAAACAGGCAACGCAATACCTGTCGCTGCATCATTCGGGAGAACAAGAACACCTGACGAGAAAAAGGTCGAACAGATGTCTTTTGAATTACATGCGCAAAAGAAAGATAAAACAGAACCAGCCTTGAAAGTGGTCGATGAAGAGATGGTACAAGAGACGTTAAAGGAAACGACTGAATTAGAGACTATCGACTCAACTGAAGAGAGTGGTAACGAGGAACCGGTTACCCGATCTTTTGCTGATACTGACGCCAAAGAGGAAAGGAAGGAAACAGAAAGCAATGCACAATCAGTAGAAATGCCGGTCGTTGTTAAAATGGGAAACTTTCAGAAGGAACAGATATTTGTTTCAAAGGGACAGGTGATTTCTCACTATGAAGATGATATGGATGTACCGACATTTTTAAGAAAACAAATGCAGTAATGCATTGAAACGGCGGGGTGATTGTAATGATGATTTGCATGGGTAATGGAGTATGGAATCTGCAGTTTTAGCACTACTCCATTACTCGCATATCAAGTAAGATGAGGGATTCGCTATTTCGGGTATCGTTATACAATTTCATGGTTATCGTTCTTATTGATTACAGTGGATAAAAAAGGGAGTTGTCAATGAGTGAAGAAAAAATGAGATTGATACAGAAGGCTATTGATGAGCATGAGAGAATCTTTCCCTGTGGCAGCGCAGCGTTACTCGATGATTGTTTTACCGTCAACGAAGATAAACTTCTCTTCTGGTTCAACACTGAAGACGATAGTACTCACCTGTTAGAGGAGGTGCTTAACTAGTGCTTGGCCGAAAACTAGGTAAAACTGTCATTTCGACCGAAGGGAGAAATGACAAAAACACGCGTTTCCGGCCACACACTAACTAAGATACTATCGTTGGTGAGATTACAGTATGTTGAGCGGGAGGACATGATAGTGGCCTATCCACTCCTATAATGAACACTTGCAACTTTAGTTGTTAGTGTGAATTATCCCCTTTGTGGGACATAATGTTATCCAGGAGCTTTCGTACCTGTTGCCGGGGATAAAATTTTTTATTATCCGGGGGGCCAAAGCATCGGTCTGCCGGCAAGTATGTGTACATGAATATGCGGTACTTCCTGTCCGCTCTCTTTACCTGAATTTAATACGATGCGGTATCCGTTTTCGATAAGCCCTTCCTGCGTAACGACTTTACTCACTGCTATGAATAATCTTGAAATAATCTCCATACGGTCATCCGGTATTTCATGAATGCCGGTATAGTGTTCCTTGGTAATGACCAGAAGGTGTGTAGGTGCCTGCGGACTGATGTCATTAAACGCAAGTGTATATTCATCTTCATACACTTTTTTTGCTGGTATGTCGCCATTAAGAATTTTGCAGAAGATACATTTTTCCATACTGTATTGACTCGCGGTTAGAAGTTGTGTGATATTTTGTAACATTTCTTAATAATAAAGTAAATTGATTAAATCAGGAGTAGCAAACTATTTTCATACACCTGATTTTGAATATAAAAATACAATAATGGCTGTAGCGTACTAATGAAAATAATCGCAAGAAATAGAAAAGCCTATCATAATTATGAAGTGCTTGAAAAGATAGAAACCGGCATTGAGCTTGAGGGGACTGAAGTTAAATCAATTCGTGCTGGAAAGATAAATCTTCTTGATAGCTATGCTGTCTGCAAAAATGGAGAGTTATTACTAAACCATATGCACATCAGCCCGTTTGAGCAGGGTAATCGTTTCAATCACGAACCTTATAGAATGAGAAAGCTGCTTCTGCATAAAAAGGAGATACTTCGCCTTGCCGGTGAGATCGAAAGAAAACACCTGACACTTATTCCACTCTCAGTATATTTTAAGAAGCAGTGGGTAAAAATAGAGATTGGCCTGTGCCGTGGCAGAAAAAAATATGATAAACGGCAGAAGATCGCGGCAAATGAGTCTAAAAAGCGTCTGGCAAATGTGATGAAATATTCTGGTAACCGTTCATAGGTTCACAGGTTCTGGGTTCTGGGTTGAAATCCAAAATTGTATGATTGCGGATTGTATGATTGCGGATTGTATGATTGCGGATTGTATGATTGCGGATTGGGGATTGCGGATTGGGGAATGCGGATTGGGGAATGCGGATTGGGGAATGCGGATTGTGGAATGCGGATTGGGGAATGCGGATTGTGGAATGCGGATTGGGGATTGAAAAAATCCAAAATCCAAAATCTAAAATCTAAAATTAAAGAATGTTTACAAACTCAAGCATCACCACAACGGTTTTTCACAGAAAAGGCAATTAACCTTTGAACGGGGAACCCTGAACCCTTGAACCCGGAACCAGTGAACGGTTACGGGAAAATTAATCTAATTATATGAAATCATATAAAATAAATCGAATAAAAACTATTCTCTTCTTTACTATTTTCATGTCGGTATCCTCGATATGTTCGGCAGCAGCAATTTATCTGCACAACGCAGTTGATAATTCAAATGATACGCTTCCAGGGTATGTTCACAAAGGACAGGATTATGTTTCACTGGCTCACCTGTGTACTCATTTAGGTTTTACGTGGAAGTGGAACAGGTATACTGAGAGATTTACAGCGACCTCTGAGGATGCCTCAATTTCGTTTGTTCAGGATAATCCATTTTATCAGACGAATGATTCAACGTTTCAATTGCATTATCCGCCTGTGCGGATCCAGGAAAATCTCTATCTTTATGCTCAAGCTGCCGCATCAATATTCAGCAGAAGGGAAGGCAGCCGGCTTACCTGGTCGAAGGATATTTCCCGGTTAACCATTGTTACACAAAAGGGAAAAAAGGATAATAATACATTAACAGCCGGAGGAATAGAAATTCCTGAAAAAAAGGAGCCTCAAAAGGAAGAATCTGAAAAAGAGAAACCTGATAAAAGAGAACCGTCACTGGGAAGTAACGAAAAGATTGCTGAAGTATCTAAAGATAACAAAAAGAATGTCACAGAGAAAGCAGATACCCTGGGTGCTAAAGAGGAGATAAAAATAGTTGTTATTGATCCGGGGCATGGGGGAAAGGATCCAGGGGCGATTGGTCAGAATGGGGTACAGGAGAAGGATGTTGTATTATCTATAAGTCTCGCTCTGCGTGATGTGCTAAAGAAAAATACCAGGCTCAGTGTATATATGACACGATCTACTGATGAATTTATACCTCTTCGCCAGAGGACAAAGTTTGCGAATGAGAAGAAGGCAGACCTTTTTATCAGTATCCATGCAAACAGTATAGCCGGTAGTAAAAAGCGGAAGAATTACGTAAAAGGGTACAAGACCTACTTCTTGTCTCAGGCCAAGAATGAGGAAGATAAACTTGCTGCTATGATTGAGAACTCTGTTATTGAACTGGAAGAGGATGTTCAAAAGGGAGACTATCTCCAGAATATTTTAATAGATATGGCAAATAATGAATTTCTCACTGAAAGTCAGGATATTTCTATTTTAATAGCAGAATCTTTTGGTGAAGCATTGACAAAAGTAAGAGCTCTCCAGAAGGGGGTTGGACAGGCAAATTTCTGGGTGCTCAATGGCGCTTATATGCCATCGGTAC
>CBDVBE010000082.1:0-18358 GCA_965372145.1 uncultured bacterium
CCAGAGTTCTTTTATCTTTGGTGCAATTCCTTCGTTTGTATATTCAACCACAGACAGGCCCTTTACCTGCGCTTCAGTGACACGTTTATCATTATGAACAACCCTGTATACTTATCCCTCCATAGTCCCAAAATGGGAACCCACATCCGGGCCGTCTGTCTTTTTCAATTCCCCTTTTTTATATTTCTCAACAGCTTCTTTTACCGTACCGGAAATGCCGGTAAAAATTTCAATTTCACCTGCATTCAGGGCCTGGTATGCATTGGGGCCGACACTTCCGGTCAAGAGCACTTTTACTCCTTTATCGGCAACAGCTTTTGCTGCCTGAGGACCTGCTCCGCCCATTGCCTGAGCCTGTGCGTTTTCTAATGCTTCAAACTCCATAGTGTCCGTATCAACAAATACAAAGTAGGCACAACGTCCGAATCTCGGATCTGTTGCTGAATCCAGTGAATCACCTTGTGATGTTACGCATATTTTCATTACACTCCTCCTTTTAAAAATTGGTTATTTAAATATTATTCTTTATTGAGCCTTTTAAGTTCATCTTCAAGATCCTCTAACTCCTGGATCATAGATGGTGAGATAGAATGAATAGGCAGTCTTTTCTTTAAATCGTCTATTTCCCGCTTTAATTCTTTAACCCGAGGGTCTTCTGCTTTTCTTTTAGGCATATATTTTCTAATCCCTCTGAATTAATGTTTACTTAAAACCCATTTTTATCTTTTTAAATATCACACCGCTTCCATAATAGAATTGTTTCAAACCTTATAAAGACGTAATTCTTCTTTTTCCATCACATCATTTAATGCATCCTGCATATCTCCATTCCTGATAAAAAGCTTCATTCCCTTTTCCTGCAATCTTTTTATCCCTTTTCCTCCAATATGAGCAGATATAATGATCGAGCAGTCATTAATTAACTCATATACATCTGAGGTCTTTAGGTGCTGCATCGTTTTTGCAAAAGGGTTATTCCTTTTTTCAATCAACCTGAATTCCGTTCCATTTTCTGTCTCGTAAATTAACATATATTTTGCCATGCCCAGCATCTTCGGAAATATATTTACTCCGTCATTGCTTGGTATGGCGATTCTTACTCTTTTTTCCTTATTGTTATTGATTTTTTTTGGCTTTCAATAATCGTACATAATTCTTGAAGAAAAAAAACTCTTCAAAGCCGCTTAAATTATTACTTTCAAGTATCTTCTTCCAGTCTCTTTCGATAAAATCAAAAGCATATTTGCATTCAATTTTTTTAAAAATAAAACGGTACAATGGCGGCATGGCACTTAAATTAAATTCAGCAAAATCGAGCATGAAAAACGCACCGTCCGGTTTTAAATGGACATAAATGTTTTTAAGAATCGTTTGTCGTATGATATGCGGGAACCCGTGTATTACAAAGCTGATAAATATTTTATCAAATTGTTCCGGCAGGGAGAAAGGCAGGTCAATTCTTTGCCTGATAAAATTACTATTCCGATGGTTAGCGCATCTTTTATTATATTGCTTTTCCATAATTGGAGAAACATCCATGCCGGTTATTTTTCCGCTATCGCCAAGATATTTTGCTATAATACAGGCATTGCGGCCGGTACCACAGCCCAAATCCAGAATGGTATCTCCGTGCTGAATATCCATCGCCTTAATTGCCTTGTGAATAAAACCGCCATAAAGACCCAGGGAAGCAATGTCCATCACATTATCATAATGTGTTGCAGTAAAGGGTGTTAGTTCAACACCTGAATCAGGATATAATTTGTCCGTTTTTGATCTCATTTTTTATAGTCATTGTTATAGATAAAAAAGAACGATAAAGAAATAAAAAGTATGAATAGTATAAAAAATGGTTTAAATCCGAATTCCGTGACTATCCATCCGCCTAAAAGCGGGAATAGTGCAGGAAGGATACTGCCGGCGCCTGACAATCCGGTATATAATGCCCTGTTTTCATTAGTGGTAACTTCCAGTAAAATGCCACTGATTGAGATAGTATGAATAGTAAAAACGATGCCCCCGGCCAGAAAAATGTACGGGAAAAGCGTAGAACCCGGCAACAGTAAAATAAACAGAGGAATCAGGATGGCAAGAATGGAAGTCATGTATAACAGGTATTGATAGTTGATTTTTTTGGAAAAATAAAATATTATACTGCCGATTATAACGCTGCCGATTACTTTTAGAAGCAGGAAGTTACCAATGTACTGACTATCCGCAGCGAATGTTTTCTTGGCATAAAGAATCAAAAAAGGCATCAAAACAGTGCAGGTTCCCTGGGTATTTATTAAAAACAAATAATTCCTCAATTTTTTATTAGCCCGGAACTCATGAGTAATAATGTTTACAAATTTTACCAAACCGTCAATTTTGAGATTGGGGACGGAAATTTCCTTGATTTTCCAGAATCCCAATGATGCTATTGCCAGGAATGCGGCAGCGAGGAAAAACAGTGAGGCATAATTTGTGGGATAACCGTAGGTGGTAAGAATTCTTCTCGCTAGAAAAGCTGAAAGAAAAACTATACTACTGGAGATAACCTGTTTGATGGGAAAAAATGGTTTTCTTTTTTCTTGTAATACGGATTTCCCCAAGATGTCAACATAATTGATGTTCGCGAAAGCGCCGCTCAATGAAAACAGGGAAATCAGAATGAAAATAGAATAGATGGTAACGCTATTGCTAATATGGGGTGAAAAATAAAACAATAGAGACATTCCGCTGAGAGCGAAAATACGAGCGTTAATTCCTCCCAGTAAAAAACCTTTCTTTGAAGGCTGATTATTCAAAAACGGAGCAAAAAATAGCTGGGCGAATCGTCCTCCTCCCAGCATAATTGCCGTCAATATACCAAGCTGAAGCGCGCTGCCACCCGCATCAACCACCATGGCCGGAATAATTGTGTCCACATCCATGAAATTGATTGCCAATGCAAGAAACACAGCGTGCCATAAAAAGGAATAATAATTATTTTTTGATATCTGTTTGTTTAATTCCAAGTTATGAATTTATTTTTTCCGCTGCGTCCCCAAGCAGTTTTTTGAAACGGTCAAGTGAAATTTCAGCAGCTTCCAGAGGAAGGTTCATCCAGTCGGAAATACGCAGGATTTCTTCCGGAGACTCCAGCATCAGGGTGTCAAAATATCCCAGAGCATCAAGCACAACAGCTTTGTCATGACCGGGAAACATTTCATTTGCTTTTCCTTTATCCCAGTCCTTGAATATGAAACTCCAGTTTTTTATCCAGCCTGGAGTAAGCCAGTAGACTTTATTCCCTTCAGCCAGTTTTTCCCGCTGTTCTGCGTCAGCCAGCATATCAAAACAGGTTGTAGCATTAATTTTGACCGCCTGCGGGCATACTTCGTGTATCAATGCTTCCGTGACCCGTAAAGGGTTTTTCGAATCCAGAAAGCATCTTTCGCCGTATAAAACGATGATTTTATCAGAATACCCCATTGCTTTTTCAAGCTGTCTGGGAAGCTGTTTTTCGAGTTCCCACGGCCATTCGTGCAGGCCGGGCGAGGTGAAAATTACCTTTTCAGCATCACAGAATCCCTCCTCCTGCAATTTGTCAATTTCAGGCTTCAGAATACCGCAGGATACAATAATTATATCTTTAAATGTAATTTTGGCATTCATTTGTTCCTCCTTTAGAATTTTAACCGAGATGTAGTATATAGTACCTGTCGTTTTACCTCATTACCGCACTGCCACTCTGTATAAATATTGCATTCAAGGGACATGCACGAACACAATCGCCGCATCCCACACATGCCTTTGTTGACCAGAGGATAGGAACCCCGTAAGGGGTTTCCTGCTCCATTATATCATGGGTACATGCATGAACAGCTCTACAGGAGCCGCCATTTAACCTGCATATCTCCGGGTTACACCGCTCACTATCTATTATGGCATATTTCTGCATTTTTTTTATTTCAGTATTAAAGCTTTTCGTTCTTTTTTATTTTTTTCTTCAACTATTTCATTAATATTCTCTTTGATTAACCTTACCGCCTGTTCAATTGCCGGTTCCCTCACAACTGCGCAAACAAATTTATCTTTTATTATTGCAATATTCGGGCCAATTATCTTTCCCACCAGGAGATCAACACCATTTAAAACAGATGTTGTTGCCTTTGCTTTGCCCGGATCGCCATGGGTTTTTGACTCGTCTTCTTCATATTTGGCATTCCCTCTCTCTTCCCTGAAAGATAATTCTCCATTTGAATATTCCCATATCTGGAAGTATTTCGACATTCCGACATGGTTATCCGATTTTACCATTTTGCCATCATCCGTTCCTATGGCAATTACCAGACTTTCTTCAATCTTTTTTATGGCATTTTGAGGGCATACTTTTATACAGGTTCCGCAACTGACACATTTTTCTTCGTCAATTACAGCTATTCCGTCTTTAATTGAGATAGCATCGGTCTTACATTCTCTTTCACAAATCCCGCATCCGATGCATTTATTTATGCTGACATTTTTCATTGAATACCTCCGTTATTAATTTATTTTCACTCTGTTAAAGATGTTCCAAAAAACGGTTTGCACTCCACTTTCTACACCGATTATTAATGAACAAATAAGTAGAAATTGCCTAATTCATCTTTTTTTTCACAGACCTCGCCAATAATTGCCGATTCAGCATCACCGGCGTTATGAAGCTGCCGTATTACTTTTTCAGCCTGGTCGGCCCGGACTGCTGCAAGCAGCCCTCCTGATGTTTGCGCGGCGGAAAGCAGGCTGACCTTATTTGTATCTGCATGTTCGTTAATACTGGTATATGGTTCGATGTATTCAACCGTTTTACAGACGCCTTGGGGATAGAATTTTCCCATAAGATTAAAAACATCTTTAAAAAAAGGAATTTTTTCCGTGTCAAAATGCAGTGCCACACCGGCGTTTCTCGCAAAAGGGAGCGCGTGGCCGAGCAGGCCGAATCCAGTAACGTCAGTCAACGCGCTTACATCAAACTGCAGCATGATTTCAGCCGCATATTTATTCAGACGATACAAGGTTTCTACAAAAATTTTATACTGTCCTTCATTAAGCCCGTCTTTTTCTACCGCGCTTGACATAACCCCGGTTCCGATCGGTTTTGTGAGTATCAACAGATCACCGATGCGGGCAGTGCCGTTTGTTTTTAGTAAATCGGGATGTACAGTTCCCGTAACACTCATTCCATAGATAAAAGTTTCCTGCTCAAGTGTATGGCCGCCGACAAGCACGACGCCCGCTTCAGCAAGTTTTTCGCTTCCACCGATTAACAGCTCTTCTATTGCCTCTTCGGGGATTTGCCCGGCAGGATACGCAAGGATATTCATGGCTGTCAATGGTTTTGCGCCCATCGCCCATATATCGGACAGGCTGTTTGCGGCGACAATTCTGCCGAAATCCCGGGGATCATTTACCGCAGGAAAGAAAAAATCCAAACTCTGTACAAGTGCATTATCATCGGTGATTTTATATACACCCGCATCATCCATTGATCCCATGTCTTCAATCAAATTGGGGGAATCAGTTTTAGGAAGTTTTTTTAAAATATGGTCCAGCCTGGACGGTTTCAGTTTGCCTGCTCACCCTGCGCAGGGGCCGTAATCGAGAAGACGCAGTTTTTTCCCACTCGCCAAGGCTCCATCAGGAGTATCAGGAGTTCTTTCCGCCCTATTCTTTAAATACTCACAATACGTCGGTTCATTGCGGCCATGGTGAAATGCAATACATTCTTTGCATTTTCCATGCCTGCTACAGTCGGCAGGGCATGGACAACTCTTTCCTTTATATAGCGCAATAGTCACATAACACCCACGTTTGAAATCAGCAAAGTTCTTTTCCCCATTTTATAATAAAAGTATGTTCGATATAATTATCTTACGATGCATTGCCAAATTCCTTTTCCAGTATTTCCACAATCTGGTCTTTATTTTGTATACTGGCTGTTGCTGCGACAACTTTTCCATTTTTGAAATACACGGTAAACGGCAATCCCATGAACGATGAACATTCAGGCAGATTTTTAATAAAGCCTGCTACCGGGGTATCAAAGTCCTGATCGTAGAACGTTACATGCGTATAGGTTTTTTCCAATTCTTCCATGATACTATAGACAGGCACGCACATCGGCCCCATTCTTCCGCAGCAGACCATGAGGTTTTCATTATTTTTTACAGCATCCGCAGTCTCTTGTTCGGTCTCAAGATGTTTTAAATTTGTATTCAACATGTTACAAGCTCCTTTGTAAATAATGTTCGACATCTATAGCGGCCATGCATCCGTGACCAACGGCAACGGCCGCCTGTTTGTAAACAGGATCAATAACATCACCGCAGGCAAACACCCCCGGGGTCGATGTTCGTGTAGTACCTGCTTCAACGTTAATAAAACCATTTTCGTCAATTGTAACCAGCTCTTTAAACGCCTCAGTTTTTGGATTATGACCTATGGCAACAAAAATACCGTGACAGGCAATGGTCTGCAACTCACCTGTCTCAGCATTTTTCAGGACAGCACCTGTCACCGTAGTATCACCGGTTATCTCTTCCACGGTCCGGGGAATTAACCAGTTGACTTTCGGGTTGTTTTTCGCCTTTTCCACTTCAACGGGTGCAGCGCGCAGATAGTCGCGACGGTGAACAATCGTTACCGTGCTCGCAAATCGGGTAAGAAACACAGCATCCAGCATAGCGGTATTTCCTCCACCGACAACCAGAACCTCCTTATCACGGAAAAATGCACCATCGCAGGTAGCGCATCCTGAGACCCCTTTCCCATAAAATTTAGGCTCTGTAGGAATAGGCAGACGCCTTGCCTCGGCTCCCGTGGCAATTATCAGTGTTTTTGTGACAATCTTTTCGTTACCGGTATCAACCTCAAAATTGTCATCCTGTCTCCGGACATTTTCTATACTATCCATCGTAAAACGCGTCCCGAACCTTTCAGCCTGTTTCCGGAACCGATCCATAAGTTCAGTACCCGAAACCGGTTCATGAAAACCGGGATAATTTTCCACGATGTCGGATACGGCAAGCTGACCGCCCGGTACAAGTCCACCCAACACCAATGGATTCAATTTAAAGCGTGCCGCATATATGGCAGCGGTCAAACCTGCGGGGCCGGAGCCTGCAATAACTACATTTTCCATAGAATTCCCCATAAGCCATTTTTTCTAAATGGTATACTTTCAGTTCCGTCTAATTCCAGCATTCATTATAACCCAATAACCCAAAAAATTGTCGCGTACATTACCGGAAATTAGTGATCACATATATTCTCTCCTGAAACAAGAGTTCCATTCAAATAATCCATTACAATTTTTTCCGGGTCTTCTGAAGTTGCACCGGTAACAACCTTAATGCCATTCTCTGTAAAAAGCGACTGTGCTCTTGAGCCCATACCGCCTGAGATAATGACATTAGCGCCTTGTTCATGAAGCCACCTCGGTAAAACTCCCGGTTCATGCCCAGGTGGCGGTACCATCTCTTGCTTAATGATTTCTTTTGTCTGTTCGTCCACATCAACTAACGCGAATTTCTCGCAATGTCCAAAGTGCATGGCAAGTTTTCCTTCTACAACAGGAATGGCAATTTTCAAGTGTGCGGCATCCTTCTGAATGCTTTGTTTTGATAAATCTTTTTCCGACTCGGGAGATTCACCTTTTTTGGTTATGTATTCAAGTATCTGAGTAAAGGACTCTTTAAAAGTTTTGGAAACAGTAATCGCGGGGATCCCATCATCACATGCCTGAACAACATCGGGTATGATAGGTATTTTACCCAGGAAAAAAACGTTCATTTCTTCTGCGGTTTTCTCCCCGCCGCCGGCCTTGAACAGGTCAATTTTCGCGCCACACTCAGGACAGGCAAAACCGCTCATATTCTCAATTAATCCAAGAATTTCCATGTTCACCTGCTTGCAAAAGTTAATTGATTTTCGCACATCTCTGAGTGAAACATTCTGAGGTGTTGTAACAATGATCGCTTTCGCATCAGGAATAGTCTGGGCAACGGTTAACGGCTCATCGCCGGTGCCCGGCGGTGAATCGATTATAAGATAATCCAGATTATCCCATTGAACGTCTGAAATAAACTGGCGGATCACTCCGATTTTCAAAGGACCTCTCCATATCACGGCAGACTCTTTGCTTTCCAGCATGCTTTCAATTGAAACAACAAACAAGTTTTCTGAATGGTGCGCCGGAATAATTCTGTTGTCTGAAAACTTAATAGCTTTTTGGCGTGTTTCAGGAGTTTGCGGCATATCAGAATCATGCATACCGGGAATGCCAAGCATTTGCGGAATACTCGGACCATGCATATCAACGTCCATTAAGCCGACTTTATATCCACGGTCAGCAAGACCGACAGCAATATTTACCGCAATAGAACTTTTTCCAACCCCTCCCTTCCCGCTCATCACGAGGATTTTGTTTTTAATTAATCCCAGGGATTTTTTGATTTCAACATCCTGTTTTTCCATTTGAGCTTTTTTACTATAAACCTCTTCGGTTTTCATTATATCCTCCTTGTAAATTAAATTATAAGAGTTCCTCAATAGTGGGAATTTTTTTTGTAGTAATTGTTACTATCGGTTTTTCTACTGTTAGCGTTGAAAATAACTTTCAATTAATCCGGTAAAAATTCGCATGAGCAATAACATTATTCCTTCTTTTCTGAAACATTTCTGCTTGTAATTTATAAAGTTTATTAAAATAAACTTCCTTTATTTCACACCGTATGGTAACATTTTGTCTCAATTTGACAGGTGTATGATATTTAATATTCATATGGGTTGTATATGCAACAACACCATGCCCAAAAAGGCACTGCGCCATTGTTGCATCCAGCAACGCAGAGAGAACCCCTCCATGCATTATACCATTAAAACCCTGATATCGTTCATGGCAGAAAAAATCTGCCGCCAATAATCCTTTATTGTCAAAACGTACTTGGAGATCTTTTCCTATAACACTGTGTAATTCATCGAATATACATTTAGTATGATACTTTTTCTTTAGTAAAGACCATCGTTGCTTGTAATTGTCGGCTATATTCATACTACTTTGAAGAAACGGCTGTTTTTTCCGATTTCGGGTTTAATTTTATTTTCATGTATAAGCTGTTGTATATGTTTAATTGCTTCATTGCGATGAATGGACAATCCGGAGGCGATATCTTCCATCGAACAGGGCCTCCTTTTAAGAAGACTATATACTTCCTCTCGCGATACTGAAAAACTTTCTTCATCATGAATAGCACGGTAATCAGCAATAACTTCCGCATTTTCACCAAACATCCGGGCAAAATAGTTCATTCGTTCTTCTGTTACGGCAAATGCAAAGTCTTCCGCCGGTGGACGGGCAACGGTGTTGAGCTGTATTCTGTCCGGGTTTATTTTTTCAGCATAAGAAACAATTCTCTCTACACTGCTTTCCATTGCAGTAATTTCCTGTAGCAGAAATATTTCAAGCCACACGGTTCCGGTATAGAGCCGGCGAAAATCAATAAGACCGTTAATCATCTTGTTAAATGAGACATCCTGGTGAGGCCTGTTTACACATTGAAACTCTTTATCATTTCCGGCATCCAGAGAAGGGATTACAAGATCTGCGCCGCAAATAGCTCTTTGAATATACATGTTCCATAAAAGGGAACCGTTGGTAAGCACGGCAACCGGAATGTCAGTTATCTGTTTTATCCCCTGAATCAGCGAAGATAATTCAGCGTAGAGGGTCGGTTCTCCCGAACCCGAGAGCGTTATATAATCAGGCAGGGGAGGTGCCTGAAGTTTGTCTTTGATCTCTTTCAGGACATTTTCCAATGGCACATATTTTTTCCGTTTAACTACTTTGTTTGTTGTTCGTCCTAATTGACAGTATATACAGTCATACGAACATGTTTTAAAAGGGACAAGATCAACTCCCAATGAGCGGCCAAGCCGTCGGGACGGTACGGGACCAAAGACATGGTTACTTTTTTGTGTAGTCATATTATCTTCGAAACAACCGGACGCATAAGCATCCTGATAATAATTATCAGGATGCTTATGCGTCGGTGGCCTAGTTATTAAAAAAGCCTGACATATCAAACAACGAGCCGGATAGTGTGTCACATTTGAAATACCGCGGTCCTATAAATGCAATCAACCTTTCAGTATACGGTTTTGTATAACCGGCAGTATCTTCATGTAAAGGTAAAACCAGAACAAACCGCTTTTTCCTTTTTAAACTTTCAAAGGAATTGTTTGTCTGCTGCGCCCAGTCGGGATCAACGAATACATAACCGCTATCCGGTATATTGTCAACATTAGTTGTCAATAAAATAGTTCCCTCACGATTTTGTTCAAGCGTCTCTTTTACTACTACGAATCGGGATGTGTCGCTGCTGAGGATAAACATGCTGGTTTTGTCGAGAAGGTTTATGATTGAATCCCCGTAATCAGCAAGCGTTCGTTTTGAATTACGATACAGGGTTATCGCAGACGTTCCGGCCTGAAAAATAAACCAGCCGCCAACAACAAAGGCGCTGACAACAGCTATTTTCCTCATTATTTTTTTATTTCCTATTACACCGAATACTGCTAAGGGGAGTAAATATATATTGGTTCCGGCAAAAAATCCGGTAAACAACAACGCCCCGGAAACAGGGCCGGAGAGTTCCACGGCTCGCGTCAAGGCAATGAGAAATGCCGGACAGAAGCTAATTCCTGTTACCAATCCTAATATAAGAGGCCTGTCGGCAAAACGGCTCCATCGGGAAAGAGCGCACCCTTTTTCCCTTCTTTGGGTTCTTACCGCAGAAACAATCAGGAAAACGGAAAAAAGTATATATGCCGTTATAGTAAAATATGAACGATTCACTGTCGCGATTTTTTGTCCCAGTGAACCTACTACGGCTCCGAATATAACACTTGAAATAAAACGGCCAAGCGAAATTTCAAGAATTGAAATAACGCTTTTCACCCAGTTATATTTGCGCATCATAAGATAGGGCGAATATACCGGGCCGCAGGTCGCAAAGCATATATGTCCGGTTGCCAGACCTAAAACAAAGCCTTCAGTAAGATTTTGTAAATTCAATTTTATGTCCCCGGTGCATTTCGTTATTATTTAACAGATAAATTTTTTATACCAATAGCAGATATAAATACTTTTCAAGATACGCTTTGGCTATTGCATAAATCGCATCAGCCCTGGATTTGTCCGTAATAGTATCCCGGATTTTTTCCAGGTATTTTCTTTCCTGTATAATTTTAAAACTATAGGGAAAATTGATATCAAAAATCCAGCTCATCTGAAGGGCTTTAAAATCATTCAGCGTTTTCATGTCATCAGTTCCCGCAATGCGCCCTGCTATAATATCTTCTAAAATATTCTTCGAAAACTCAGGTATGTCAGGAAGGTCGAGTTCGATACTGTTGTTTCGTTTTTTATTACTTCGATAGTAATAGTTTGTAACGACATGCCAGATGTCAATTTTATCCGCATCACGCAGCATTTTAAGAAACAGGAGGCATTTGTCCGTTTCTTTTACTGGTAAAGTGGCCCGATTATGATAGGAAACTATACGCAAAATCAGTGATTGCGTTGTTTTATTAATCCAGTTAAGAATACCGTTTTCATTAATAATACGAACGCCCAATGCCGCATGGTCTTCTGATATTCCATCTTTGAATGTGCCATATTTTGCATATTGCTCAAAACGACCTATATCATGTAGAAGAGCAACCACTTCTGCCAGATAAAATTCTTCACGACACAGGTCAAGACTGTTTGCAATTGCTGAAATCTCAATGCAGACTCTTTTCGTATGCCCAATTTTAATATTGATATTTTTATTAACTTCTGCTTTTTTGGAATGAAATCCCTTTACATATTTTTCAAACCACGTTTTCAGATTTAAAAGAGTTGTTTCATTAATCATGTTTTTTACGTTAGAGAATTTTTTCGGCGCCACAATAAATTTCTTCAACAATTACCACGGCAGATCCCTTACCGGGATATTTGGGATCAAGCCATTTTTTCATGTCATCGTAAATTTTACCGTCTGTATAATATTTAATAGTCCCCTTAAGCTGATACGATTCGCCATCCCTGGTAATAAATAAAATAGAACCGTATGTTCCATGATTAATATTATTAAGAGTTTTATGAAAATAATTATCTGCGACAACTATCTGTCCATTGTTAAGATTCTTTACTTTTCCTGCATATATCGCGTTGGGTTCCTTTGTTTCGTTAACAGTAGCAAAAACAATTGGACCTTGGCGATTTTTCCATGCTTTTTCAACAATTTCCGGTAATTTTGCCATATATAGTTCCTTTTTAGTTGTTTTTAATTTCAATTTTATAAAAAATAGTTATACTATTCTTCAATTTCGCGATTATCCAGTCTGCCTGCGCAGCAAATAATCAGCAACCGCTTTATACAAAGTGTTAATAGCAAGGATCGCGCAATGCACATTTCCCTGCGGTATATCCACCCACATATCAAGAATATCACCTGGAGACAGGCGCAGAACATCCTTAAGTGTTTTTCCTTGTGCAAGGCCGGCTGCTGCTGATCCGCACGCGCGGGAGGCATTGCAGCCGTCGGTGTTGAATAACGCTTTCGTGATTTTGTTGTCTTCGACAATAAGATACATCTCTATAGTATCGCCGCATAATCCTTTTATCCATGCCGATCCGTCCGGATCGTTCAGACGACCCATATTTTCAGGGGTTATCAGTGTGTTTTCAATGGCATGCCTTTCTTCAGTTTCATTTTCCACGTTCTTCTGTTCCTCCATCTTTTAAAACGCTGACCACATTCTCCCATACATTCCTGATATCATCGGCCACAGGAAGATTGGTATATTCGACAACCGAAGCCTCGGCTATCTGCGCCTTTGTTACCAGTTTGTCATACCGGATGTTTCCCGCAAGAGTGAGTCCCATAGTCCTTGATTTTTCTTCAATACGTTTTGTCATGTCACGGTTGATGTCATACTTGTTTATACAGACCATTGCCGGAATACCGAAATGTTTTGCAAGTTCCGCTACCCGTTCAAGGTCGTGTTCACCGGACAATGTCGGCTCACTCACAATTATCACCAGGTCCGCTCCACCGATAGAAGCTATCACCGGGCAGCCGATTCCGGGTGAACCGTCAACAATAATAAAAAAGCAGCCGGTATCTTCTGCTATTTTCTTTGCCTCTTTTCTTACCAGCGTTACCAGTTTTCCGGAGTTTTCTTCTGCGATGCCCAGTCTGGCATGCACCATGGGGCCATAGCGCGTATCTGAAATAAACCATTCGCCATTTTTAACATTTTCGAAGGAGATTGTTTTTTCAGGGCAGAACCAGGCGCATACACCGCATCCTTCACACGCAACAGGATCAATTTCATATGTTACACTCTCTCCGGTTGTTATCTTTTTTACTGCATCGAAACGACAAAGTTCATAGCATTTTCCGCAAAAGGTACATTTATCAGGTATTATTCGGGCGCTTTTACCCCCACTGAAATCCTGTCTGTTTTTTATTTGCGGTGAAAGCACCAGGTGAAGATCGGCTGCGTCAACATCACAGTCTGCAAGCACCGGATTTTCAGCCAGTGCTGCAAAAGAGGCAACAACACTTGTTTTCCCTGTGCCGCCTTTACCGCTGATTACTACAATTTCTTTCATGAATCTATTCCTTTTCTTAAATACTGTATTGTTGTTTATTTCTTCGAATGTTTTTGGATTTCTTCCCAGAGGTTCAAAAAGCAATCATAAAATCCCGGCACCTCTTTTGATGCAATTTTTCCGATTGAATATGCCTCAGCCACCCTTCGATCATCCGGTATTTCGGCAAGGACTGGAACAGTATGTTTTTTGCAAAATAAGCGTGCCAGCAAATTATCTTCTTCATGCCTGTTTACAACCACACCATGCGGCAGCCCAAGTTCTTTAACCATGTCAAGCGCAAGACTGAGGTCATGCAACGCGAATGGTGTCGGTTCCGTTACCAGCACCACAAAGTCAGAATCTTTAATGGCTGTAATAACAGGGCAGGATGTTCCGGGAGGCACGTCAATGATATTTATCATATCAGTATCAATTTCTTTTTTAACCTCACGTATAAGTGGTGGGCTCATAGCTTCGCCGATACGAAGTTTGCCGTGAACAAACCGTATTGGTGATGCATTTCCGGTTTCTATGATGCCGACGTCCCTGCTTATTTCACTGATAGCATCTTCCGGGCACACCTCCTTACACCCGCCGCACCCATGACAGAGTTCCGGAAATATCAGTATTTTATCCGCAAGAGCCGCTATGGATTTAAACTCACATATCTTTGCACAGAGTCCGCATGCAGTACATTTTGACTCATCTACTTCAGGTACCAGTATGCCGACGGTTCTTTTGTTGTCAATTTCAGGGTTTAAGAAAAGATGTCCATTCGGTTCTTCAACATCGCAGTCAAGGTACTTGACACCTGTCCCTTTTTGTGAAACAATATGTGCCAGATTCAACGCGACCGTTGTTTTCCCTGTGCCGCCTTTTCCACTTGCAATGGCTATCTGCATCTGTTTTTCCTTTCTCTATTTTTTCTTAATCTTAATCGTAATCTTAATCCTAATCCCGCTCTACTATGTTTGCTTCTCGTCAATAACCGTATACTTCGCTTCAACTGCATCTCTTTTCTGGTTCTGAGTGGAGTTTTTGTTAACTAAAAGTTTTCTTGAAAATGATCGTAATAATCCGTTAGGATTTACAACATCCCTGATTACAGCGCCCGCAATAGGGATGAGAGCACTGAGAAAGCCGAATCTTTTTGAGCTGAATCGACCATCGGGGAACAGTGCATTCCTGCACCATCCGCGGCCTCTTCCTGTACCGGGCCCCAATCCGGACGGGCCGGTTCCATCACCTCGTGGCATATATACCTCCCTGAAAAAAGATAGGAATTTATTATGAAGTCTGACCGACCTCATGGTTATGACGCTCAGGTAAACTTTGAACTACTACCCGATGTATCACTGCATCCTGAACCGCCAATACCGCCAAAAACAGACATCTTCTTCTCTGTTTTATAGGAGTTGCAGGAAGGGCAGGAAGGGTTATCTTCGGCGTTGACGTTGACAAGTTCTTCAAAGTCAGTGCCGCATTCCTGACACGTATATTCATAAATAGGCATGACATAGTACCTTTCTGTTATAATCCTATAGCTTCCAGATATGCACTCTCCGGTTGAACACCCACGAACTGTTTTTCAGCATTTCCATTTCTGAAAAGCATCACGGTAGGAATTGCGGTTATTTTATATATGCCGGCAGATATTGGATTTTCATCCACATTTAATTTTAGAACTTTAACTTTATCACCGGCTTTTTCTTTTAATTTTTCCAAAATAGGGCTGACCATTTTACACGGGCCGCACCAGGGCGCCCAGAAGTCAACCAATACAGGGGCTTCCGATTCAAGAACGTCAGTTTTGAAACTGGCATCAGATACAATTTTTACCATACAATGGCTCCTTTGTAATTAAGAAATTTTCGACCCGTTATGATCCCTGTTTTGGTTCTCCGTCATCCCATTCGAACTTCTCGACCGTTATCCAGCCATCCTCCGGCAATGTGTCAAAACAGACAGGCTTTGGTTTTACCCATTTACCATCGGAATCAATTTCCCACTGCGTATAACGATTCATGGGAGTGGCTGTTTTGTCAATTCTATACCCGCGGGGGTGATAGCCGGTTGTTACCTCTTCAGCAGAATAAGTTTTCATTATTTTCCCTCTTGGTGTTTCTGTTCAAAAATACTCTGACGTATTATCATCCTTGTGATCGTCCCTCGTCTTCGAAAAGAGAAAAGTCGAGCACGAGGACGAGGATGACTAAAAACGTCAGGATATTTTTCTAATCACTGCACGGAGGACTGTCACACGGCACATCCCTGCCGCAACAGGTGCTGTCCCTTCCGCATCGCGTCCGCGGACCGGACTGCTGTTTATAGTCATTCGCATAGAAACCGCTGCCTTTCAAAATTATCCCTGCTCCGGCGCCAATAAGGCGGGTCACCTGCCCGCCGCATTCAGGACATGTTTTAATCGGTTCATCACTCATAGCCTGAAATTGCTCAAAATGCTTTCCGCAGGTATTGCATTTATATTCATACGTTGGCATAAAATACTTACTCTCCTTTTTGATATCACAGATATTGTGCCTTTTAGTATCCAGGTTTTTAAACAACCGTTCCCTTATCACTTATCAAAACGCCGTTCAAATGATCTGTTTCGTGCTGAACTACACGGGCAAGGAGATGCTCCGCTTCGAAATGTATTCTACCCCCACTGGTACTCCTGGCGCGTATTTCAATGCGAACATTACGTTTCACTTCATAGGTGATATCCGGTAGACTTAAACATCCTTCCTCTTTTGTGTCATTATCAAAAGATGCGGAAATAATTTCCGGATTAATCAGGCAACATTTTATTTCTCGCAGGCCGATAGTAATAATGCGGTATAGAATACCAACCTGCGGCGCTGCAAGTCCGATACCTTTATGCTCAATCATGAAAGAAAACATCGTCTCGGCAAAACCATGAAGTGGTTTGTCGAATACCGATACCTGGTCTGCAAACCGCCGTAATATGGTATCCGGATAGATACGCAACGTCATAGGTTTTTGCTTTAATTCTGCGGTAAAAACATTTTTCGATGTATCGTTTTTCATAAAAACAGACCTGTGATTGTATTACTTCCGTTATTATCTTTTCTTCAGGGAAATAGCACCCGGTGGGCATATGGCAACACACTGCCCGCAGCCTGTACATTCCGTGGCATTGATTTGGGCACTGTTGTCAACAAGAGCTATTGCCGATGTGGGACACACAGAAAGGCACCTGCCGCAGCCGTCACACGTTTCCGTTTCAACACAGGCGATCAGGTTCAAGTCTTTTCTGCCGGTATCCAGATCATGTATTCGTGTGTTAATTTCACTCAATTGCGTTTCCATTGCCCGTGCCTGGTCTTTCAGCATGCCAAGTTCCTGTTCACGACTTACTGTGCCGGGAATTTGTTGTTGAAAACCGGGATTAACCGGAGAATCCGGCTGGAAATTTTCCGGCATCCCGGTTCCCATACCTCTCCCCATACCACGGCCCATGCCGCCACCCATACCTTGACCCATGCCGCGTCCCATACCGCGCCCGCCGCCACCCATGCCGCCACCCATACCGCGCCCGCCGCCGCCACCACCCATGCCGCCACCCATGCCGCCACCCATACCTCTTTGCATACTACCTCCTGTATCTATAGCATTATCTGGCTGTTCTGTTTGATTTCCACCGGTTCCCATACCGAAATGGCTTGCCACATTCGGGCCTTCTGCACTTGAAAAAGTTCCGCCCTTGAACTGCTCAACAGCATCTCCGACAATACCACTTACCCCTGTGATAACCTGAATGCCTGCAGCACCGAAGGTCTGAAATGCATTGGGCCCGCAGTTTCCGGTGAGCACGGTTTTTACCCCTTTTTGCGACATCAGTTGCGCTGACTGGATACCCGCACCGCCGCCCAATGCGATATTCGGATTTTCTATTGCCTCGAATTCCATGGTATCGGTATCCAGAATAATAAAACAGGCGCACCTGCCGAAACGGGCCTCAACAGTACTGGAAAGATCCGGGCCTGTCGATGTAACAGCTATTTTCATTATATTTCCTTTGTTAAAAATACAAGGCTAATGGAGTATTGCTTTTGTTATACGTAAGTATCAGGCATAACGGGAGGATATTTTCCTCCCGTCATACCTGTCACTTCAGGGTTTCTTCTTCTCTGTCCCGAGCTCCTTGATACGCTTGTTGGTTCCTTCGAGTGCGTCTTCCAGATACTCGGACTGGCCTTTTAACATATCCAGTTCCTGCTCTTTGGTTGGAGCGGCCGGTGCACCGTAAGGCACACCATAATTCGGTGCTCCCCAGCCATAGGTTCCGGCAGCCGGATAATCATAAGCCGACCGTTGCCATCCTGTCAAACCTGTGGCATAGAACCGGTTCCGCTGTCCCCAGCCACCGCCGCCGCGTCCGAATCCCCGGCCGAATCCCCGGCCAAATCCATATCCTCTTCCGAATCCTCTTCCGAAAACAGGATTCGTGTAACCCTGCATCGGGTATCCTGCGCAATAACCCGCTGCTCTTCCTGTCATTGGACCCATTCCTCCAGGTCCTGTTCCATCTCCTCCTGGCATAATAAGCCTCCTTATTTTGTTGATTTTTTAGTAACCGTTCACAGGTTCAGGGTTCCCCGTTCAATGGTTAAAATCGCTTTTTCTATAAAAACGTTGTGATGATGCTTGAGTTTGTAAACATTTTTTAATTTTGGATTTTGG
>CBDVBE010000083.1:0-18180 GCA_965372145.1 uncultured bacterium
AATAAAAATGTTTATTTCACAAAAAGAAACTTTTGCGTTTTTGCTTCATCCTCTGTTTGCAGGGTTATGAAATACGCCCCGGAACTCTTTTGATAGTTTCTCCACGGAATAAAGTATTGACCGGCAGATTTGTGTTCATTGGCAATAATTCTCTGAGTACTGCCTTTCAGATCAGAAACTGACAGGGTAATGTTCCTGTTTTCAAACAGGTTATATCTAATTTGATTTTGTGTCACAGAAAGGTTAAAAGCACCCTTTTGCGGAATTTTAACACTCGAGTGTACCAGTTTTCCGGTTGGGGAATCATAGAACCAGACACTGACACTTCCCTCATAGGTTCCGCCAACACCTGAATAGCCCCAGTTTGATCCTGCAACATCAGCATGGCCGTTCCCATTCAGGTCACCGGCAGCGAGCTCATTGAGCCATTTTCCCTGAACACCCACATATTTCACCGGATTTTTGGAAAGACCACCTGATTCCTGAACGTAAATCCACAGTTCTGAGCGGTCCCTGCTGGCGGTAACAGCATCTACCAGGTCGTCATCATTAATATCAATAAGTTCGATATCTTCAGTATAGCCGCCGCTGGTGGTTTCACCGACACTTTGCAGTTTACCTGAAGACGTCTGCACCCATGTTTCGATTCCATTTCCCCAGGCAGTATTACCGACAACATCGTTCAGCCCGTCGTTGTTAATATCGCCGATATCAGCGCTTTCACCACCGCCACTGTAAGATGCGTAAGAACCGAGCGTCCCGCTTGAGGTTTGCGGATAGACCCTTATGCTACCTCCGTGGGTAACGACATCATTTAAACCATCACCCGTTACATCACCAACCGATATTGAAATTGTCCAACCACTTGGGCCGCTATACGTTCCGATTAACTCAACATCCCCTCTCTCTTCATTCCAGCCATATACGAACATACTGCTCCCGCTTCGTTCATTGGTTACGACAATATTAGGATATCCATCGCCGGTCAAATCTCCGACACCCAAGGAGCGAGAAGATTGACCGCTGGGTAAATCGTATTCGGTTTCCGGATCCAGCGTGTTGGTTGTTGCATTCTGGTAGCAGATACCAAACTTGTCATCTGCAGGTATGGTGTTATAATCCTCGTAATGCGCAAGAATAACATCATTCAAACCGTCACGATTTATATCGGCAATATGAATGACACCCATGGCGTGCTTTGTGGGATGAGTATAGGATAACTCCATTTCGTTCCAGGAACCGTCCTTCATTTCAAAAATCGAAAAGTCCTGGGAGTGACGATTTCCCACTACCAGCTCATTTTTCCCGTCATTGTCAATATCACCGATTTCCAGCCCATCAGAATTCTGGCCGCAATCATAGATGACGTCTTCCAGGAAATTGGTCTGTTGAGCGAACAAAGCTGTGCACAGGATCAATGCACATACGGTAAGACCTTTTAGCATATTCATTATATGCCCCTTTCTTAAAAAAGAAATTTAATTAATTTAATGTTTTTTTCAGGCATAGTCAAGAACCTTATCAGGTAAAGTCCGTTAATTTGACGAATAGTTAATGACTATCAATTTCAATTTTTTTCCTATACTATTTAACATATAACAAAAATTCATAAAAAGAACAATTTAGAAAACAATCACCTTCACCCGGCAATTATTTAAGTTTTTATCCTAAAAGTAGAACTCTGTCTTAAAGTTCCAGGCCCACTGTTTTTCCTTAACCAGGGCATCTTCAAAGTCCCAGTTCATGGTATGTCCGTTATGTTCCCATCGCTGATGATCGCGGCTAAGTTGTAACATAAGAGCAAAATTTTTTGAAATATTTTTCTTCATATACAATGACCATTTCCAGTTATTTTTACTGGAGTTCTTATAAAAATCATAGCTATAATCCGTATACGTTGAATCCCTAACCTTAATAGTACCGGGCAGGGGAAGACGCTCCCGGTGAACTCTCTCTATGTCATTCGGATACGGGCAGTTGAAATATTCAAATTCAAATGATATAATATCAAGTTTTGTATTTATCTTCAAGGCCCTATCAAGGAACCATGAGCCAATCCCAAATGCCAGACCTCCAAGACTCCAGGAAACATGTTCAATAGGAGTTCTACTGTTTCTAATATTCTTGACTGCTAATCCAATAGCTCCAGGGAGGAGACAATAAGATGCAAATTGATGATTAGGCCAGTTATAGCCAAACATCATTGGCATTCTCTCCTTAATATCAGTATATCCGAAAGGATTACCCTGAAGACTGTCGGCAAAACCAATTTTTACGGTATCACCGTTGATAACCGTGTCACGGAAAACATTAATGGGATAGTTTTCAAATCCTACGATAGCCAATTCCCCATATATTTTTCCACCGTACTCGCCAAATATATCAATCCAGAAACTTTCGCTTCCGCGAAAAAACGCCAAAGGATCGAGCGTTGCACGGGCCATCACCTTAGTTGCCTGAAAGGAGTAAAATTTTCTGTCCAAGATGTGAATTGTTTGAGTCGTGTCATTTGGATCGACATAACTATCAATTGTATCAACTTCATAGGTTGAATAATCCTTCCTGTGTGATGGTGTTGTAATGCTGTCATCAACAGGGAGTATATGGGCCAGACTTATACCGGCACCGATATTTATCACCGCATTCTTGCCGTCGTCATTTTTCAGGATACCGAAATCCAATAGTCCTGCGAGTGTCAGATCATGATAGGGCCACATATTTGTTTCGGTGATACCCAGCAGGTCAAATTTCAGGCCCAGCAGATCATTTGAGTAGCCAACCGTATACCGAAGACCGGCGAGACGCGCATAAGGAAGATCGTAGTAATTAATAATATTAACCGGATACGTTCCTGTTCTGAAAAGGTACTCTCCGAGATTGCGAACTTCCTGATTATAATGGTAAGGAAAGTACCCGATTGCCATATCCATTTTTACAGACTCATTATCCAGGAGTTGAATTATTCCCTGCGCCTCGTGCAGATAAATAGACCAGTATTTGGAACGCGGTTCAGTTTCCCCAATGGTCTCTTCATACGGGAAGGTATTGAACCACATGCGCACTTCAAAACCGGTACGTATGTCCAGCCAGTCGGACGGCTGATAGCTGAAACCAAGGCGTCCATGTACATTTTGAAGCCAGATGTGTGAAAATGTTGAGTCCCAACTGTCCCTGTTTTTATGTCTCCCTTTTACGAACTGACCCAATTCATAATCAATGTATCCGTAGGGAACTATTTTAGCACTCTGATCATCGCTGTTGAAAATATCGGCATGTACCATGAAAGGTAATAATAAAAACAGTGTAACCATTATACAGAGTATACGCATTAATCCTCCTTGAGATGGTAGGAATTTTAATTTCCACAGTATAGATTTGCATATTCCATAAGAATAAAGCAACGTTCGAATCTTTTAACAAATAGAAAAACAAACGGTAATGATGTTATTCCGTATTCTTAAAATAAGGAACTAAACACGTGAGCAGGATTAGCATGCGGCAAGATGTGTGCGA
Source organism: uncultured bacterium (assembly GCA_965372145.1). Lineage (GTDB taxonomy): Bacteria > Fibrobacterota > Chitinivibrionia > Chitinivibrionales > JANQEN01 > CBDVBE01. The sequence continues at coordinate 3,514 of CBDVBE010000083.1, forward strand.
TTACTATGCCCCTTTGACCCCCCGGATGGAATAGAATATAAAAAATTGTATCTATCAAATACAAAAAAATATTTACTTTTTAGAAAAGTTGTCATTCCTCCTGGTAATGAGCGCTTAATTTTCTATAAATTAAAATTGTTGTTGATACCAATTTCACAAGATATCTATATTCTTAATGCAATTGAACTTTACAAACACTCTTTATCAGGGGGCCGGGATATGCAGAATAATGTTATTATCGGAGGAACCTTTTTTGTTTACCTGGCAGGAATGCTTGCCATCGGGATAATCGCGTACTATCGCACAAGCAACCTGTCGGATTATTTACTCGGGGGAAGGAAGCTGAACAGTTTTACCACGGCGCTCAGTGCCGGGGCGTCCGACATGAGCGGCTGGCTGTTACTCGGCCTGCCGGGCTATGCCTATGTGGCCGGGTATGAAGCCGGGTGGATTGCGCTGGGGTTGCTCATCGGCACGTATATTAACTGGAAGTTTATTGCCGAGCGTCTGCGGACCTTTACCGCAACGTTGGGTGATTCGATCACACTCTCTGAATATTTCGAGAATCGCTTTAACGATCAAACCAGAATTCTTCGGATTGTCACCGCAATATTTATCCTTGTCTTCTTTCTTTTTTATACCAGCTCAGGTCTTGTTGCCGGCGGAAAACTATTCAACAGTGTCTTCGGACTGCCATACATATGGGCAGTGTTGGCAGGCGCTTTGGCCGTTATCATATATACCTTCCTCGGCGGATTTATGGCGGTCTGCTGGACTGACTGCGTTCAGGGCCTGCTTATGTTTCTCGCATTAGTGCTTGTTCCGATTATTGCTGTTACCAGCCAGGGAGGCTGGGGCAATGCCACTGAAGCTATGAGGAATGTTAATCCCAACCTGTTAAGTGCATTTACAAAATCTGACGGGCAGGCAGTTACACTTTTATCGATAATTTCCCTCATGGCGTGGGGGCTTGGTTACTTTGGCCAGCCGCATATTCTTGCACGGTTTATGGCGATACGCTCATCCGATGAGATCCCTCAAGCCCGTATGATTGGGATGTGGTGGGTCTTTATCGGAATGGTTGGCGCACTCCTTGTGGGCTTCGCAGGAGTAGGCGCTCTTGAAACCCCGCTTAAAGGTGCTGATACTGAAAAGGTATTTATCATGCTGGTGCAGTCAATACTTCATCCAATTCCGGCAGGCATCTGCCTTGCAGCAATACTTGCCGCTATCATGAGTACCGCTGACTCCCAGCTCCTGGTCTCTTCGTCGGCTTTGACGGAAGATTTATACAAGCCGTTTTTCAGAAAAGAGGCAAGTCAGAACGAGCTCGTGTGGGTGGGGAGAATCACTGTTGTGGTCATAGCGTTTTTTGCTTTTCTGCTCGCAATGAATCCTGAAAGTAAAGTCCTTGATTTAGTCGCCTATGCCTGGGCTGGTTTCGGCGCCACCTTCGGCCCGACAATAATCATGTCCCTGTTCTGGAAACGGATGACCCGAAACGGCGCCTTTGCCGGAATCCTTGTGGGTGGCCTGACCGTGGTTATCTGGAAACAGTTAAAAGGCGGATTTTTTGATCTGTATGAAATTGTGCCTGGCTTTATTCTTTCGCTTATTGCAATTGTTGTTGCGAGTTTATTTAGCGAGCCGCCTGAGGATACTGAGAAGGTGTTTTCTCAACAGTCGTAATCTTAATCATCATCGTACTCTTACTCGTCCATCGTCCTCGGCTCTTTTTTTTTCGATGACGAGAACGAGGAGGAGGAGGAGGACGATTTGACATATAACAATCCCGGTACACTACCATGAGCATACTTTACACCATCGGCCATTCCACACACACCGTCCAACGGCTAATTGAACTGTTGTCGATGCATACGATATCTGCGGTGGCTGATGTTCGCTCTGCGCCTTACAGCAGTTACAATCCACAGTTCAACCGCGAGCCGTTGCAGAATGCGCTGCGTGAAGCTGAGATTGAATATGTTTTTTTGGGCAAGGAGCTTGGCGCGAGATCCCTCGACAGCAACTGTTATGTAGAAGGTCAGGTACAGTTCGACCTGGTAGCTGAAAGCGAACTCTTCCGCAAGGGACTTGAGCGCCTGCGCGCAGGCATGGATTCCTTTTGCATCGCGCTGCTATGCGCAGAAAAGGATCCCATCACCTGCCATCGCATGATCCTTGTGTGTCGAAACCTGCGGCCCAGCGGGATGAGCATACAGCATATACTGGAGGACGGCAGCCTTGAAGATAACAGAGACACGGAACGCCGCCTGATGCACGAACTTAACATTAAGGAAAACGACCTGTTTGACTCTGAAGAAGAGCTGATCCAGAGGGCGTACGATATCCGGGGGAAAAAGATTGCTTATACGGAGACGGAGAATTCTGATGAGTGAGATAAGATTATACACAATAGGGTTTACCAAAAAGAGTGCGGAACAATTTTTTACCGCCCTGCATCAGGCAGGTGTGCGCAGGGTCATCGATGTGCGGCTTAATAACGCTTCCCAACTGGCGGGATTCGCAAAACGCAGCGACCTCCAGTACTTTCTCAACGAGATAGGCGGTATTGAATATATCCATCGTCCTGATCTGGCGCCGACTGCCGAACTGTTAAAAGGCTACCGTGATAAAACCATGGACTGGGATACTTACGAGCGTACATTCAATGAAATCATACGTGATCGTTCGATCGAAAAAAGTATCGACCGCGAGTCTCTTGACAGGAGCTGCCTGCTCTGCTCGGAAGCTGACGCGGCGCACTGCCACAGGCGCATTGTAGCGGAATACCTGCGTGATACATTGGAGGACATAGAAATATGTCACCTCTGACCCGGATAATCTGCCTGGCGAATTCCCGCAAACACGGCGCATACTGCGTAGCAGGTATCGAGCATTCAACCGGTACGTGGATTCGGCCCGTATCCGGGCTGGATGACGGCCGTGTTGAACGGGCAACCTTTCTTATCGACGGTAAAGCGCCTTCCCTGTGTGACATCGTGGGAATTCCACTCGCACAGAGCGGTCCCGATTTCGGATTTGAGTGCGAAAACCTTTCGATCCTTCCCGGAAAATGGCGCCTTCAGAACGCACTCAATCCCGGAGATCTTTTATCATATTGCTCACAGGAGCGCTATATCCTGCACAACAGTGAAAACCATGTTACCGTGCAGTACCTGCAGTCCCTTCCCTTCGAGCAGCGCCGGACCCTTCAGCTTGTCGAGGCTTTCGAGTTCGAGGCTTTCAGCACCGGGCTCAGCGCACAGGGAGGCCACAAGTGGCATGGTTCTTTTGTCGTGCACTCCGGCGAGCGGCTGACTGCGCGCATCACCGATCCGGTCCTGACCGAAAAACTGGAACAGGGCTACCTTCCCGGTATCCATTGCGTGGTTACGGTCAGCCTCAGCATGCCTTTTTGCCCTGAAGACAGTGAAAGCGATGAGGAGCCCTGCTGGAAACTGATTGCGGGCGTCGTGGAACTGGAACCGGGCACCTGGCCTGAAATAAAATCTCCATCACCCGTTCCGTCAAAGTCTTGTCAAACGCGAGCCGTATCTCCGGTAATTGACGATATGAAGGTGGCTGCCGCGCTCAGGAGCGTCTTTGGTTTCGACCGTTTCAAGCCCAACCAGCAAGAGATTGTACGTGCCATTCTTGACGGTAACGACTGCTTCGCTGTTATGCCAACCGGCGGCGGCAAGTCACTGTGCTATCAGCTTCCCGCCCGCCTGCTTAACGGCACATGCCTGGTAATCAGCCCGTTGATTTCTCTGATGAAAGACCAGGTCGATGCCGCTGCGGGTATCGGGCTGCGTGCCGCCTTTCTCACCAGCGCCCAGACCGACCGGCAACGCATTGCTGTTTTTCGCAGATTGAGAGAAGGGAAGCTCGACCTGCTCTATATCTCGCCCGAGCGTTTTGCCATGGAGACCTTTCTCAACAATCTCAAACGTATACCGCTCAGTCTTATCGCTATTGATGAAGCGCATTGCATCTCGGAATGGGGTCATGATTTCCGCCCTGACTACCTCTATCTCTCAGAAATTACCCGGCATTTTACCAAGGTCCCCATTACCGCATTCACCGCCACAGCCACACACCGGGTTCAGCAGGATATTATCAAACAGCTCGGTCTGCGCAATCCGATTATAATCCGTGCTTCCTGCAACCGGCCGAACCTGTTCTATGAGGTGGTACCCAAGAAGGACATTGACGAGCAGATTCTTGACTTTATAAGAACTCGTGCCGGCCAGGCAGGAATTGTATATCGCACCACCCGCAACAGTGTGGATGAAACTGCTTCACTGCTTACTGAAGCGGGTATTAATGCCCTGCCATACCACGCAGGTCTGGATGACGCTGTACGCCAATCCAACCAGGAAGCTTTTAACCATGATGATGTTGATGTGGTTGTCGCAACGATAGCCTTCGGCATGGGCATTGACAAACCTAATGTCCGTTTTGTCGTGCATGGCGACCTGCCGAAAAACATGGAAGCCTACTACCAGGAAACAGGCCGCGCCGGCAGGGACGGTGAGCCTGCTCACTGTGTGTTTTTTTTCAGCCGTGGTGATATCCCGAAAGTCCGCTACTTTATCGACCAGGTAGAAAACACGACCGAGCGCCTTCGTAAACAGGCAGCACTCAACGAGATGGTCCTCTATGGGAGCAGTTCCGCTGCCTGCAGACGCCGTAAAATACTCGCCTACTTTGGAGAAGAGCTGCCGGAACAAAACTGCGGAACCTGCGATGTATGTACCGGCGCCATGGAACAGATCGATGTCACCAGGGAAGCCCAGATGCTTCTCTCCGCTATTTCCCGGACGAATCAGCGCTTTGGAGCCGGACATATCATTGACATCGTCTGCGGGGCCAATACAAAAAAAATCCGTCAGATGAGTCACGAACACCTCCCCACCTATGGTGTCGGCAAAGACCATACCAAAAGCTACTGGCGGCAGATTGTGGATGACCTGCTGGCGGAAGATATTGTACGCAATACTGAAGGGCAGTACCCGCTTCTTAAACTCACCGAAGCAGCCAGCGCAGTGCTGCGGGGTGAGATATCCGCGAGTGTGCGGAGGGCTAAAGAGACGCCAAAGCCGCAGCCCGTGATGAGACCGGTCGCCGGGGATGATCCGGTGTTGTTTGAGCGCCTCCGCCTTCTGAGACGCACACTGGCAAATGAACGTAATGTGCCGCCTTTTGTAATCTTCTCCGACCGAACCCTCCATGAAATGGCAGCAAAGAAACCGACCGGCGAGCGGTCCATGCTTTTAATCCACGGGGTTGGCGAGACCAAGTGGGCCTCATATGGCGCCGCATTCGTACGGGAGATCGCATCACATCTTGGAGAACAACCGGTGGAAACAGCCGCTGAATATAAAACCGGATCCTGGAGGCCGCCCCGTGTGAGCAAGGCCACGCGCAGCCCCACGGTGAAAACCACCTGGGAGCTGGTACTTCAGGGGCTGGATATCAAAGAAATAGCTCTTCGGCGTGGTTTGAATGAACGCACCGTTGTCGATCATCTTGAACGCCTGATTCTTGACGGAAAGGATATCGATATCAGCGCATACGTGCCCGGCACGGTGCGCGATCATATTGAGCGAATCTATCCACGCATGAAAACCGCATTACTGCGCGAAATTGTCGATACTGCTGAGATCCCGGTGACATTCGACCAGGCCAAACTGGTACGGGCGTGGATTTGCTCGGGAAAAGCACAACGCCAATAAATTGTGGGTACATAATTACAACGCTATAAAAATCAACTACCTGTCAAACGCAAGCCATCTTTAACCCCGATCGGGTATATTTTATGCCGAACACCATACCACTATACCCTGTCGGGTATAATTCTCTATATTTCAGTTGAAATTATACCCGAAAAGGTGTATATTTATATTAAGGCATATTTTTTATACCCGAAAAGGTACAATAACAATGAAAAGTAAACTTTCACATTTTCTTAAAGAACGGCGAAAATTGCTCGGGATAACACAAGAAGAGCTGGCTGTTAAAGCCGGTGTTGGTTTAAGGTTTGTGCGGGAAATGGAACAGGGAAAAAAGACCGTTCGACTGGATAAGGTAAACCAGGTGTTATCTTTGTTCGGATTTGAAATGGTACCCGGGATAACAGAAAGAGTTTCTTATGAATAGAAAAGCAAAGGTGTTATTTTTCGGCCGTCTTGCTGGGAGAATCTTTGAAAATGAGGATGGATATGTCTTTCAGTACGATTCCGAGTATTTAAAGGATAAAAACGCGCCGGCTGTTAGTTTTACATTGCCTCTTCGAGAGGAACCATACATTGAAAAAGCAATGATCCCTTTTTTCGACGGACTGATTCCTGAAGGATGGCTTTTAAATATCGTTGAACAAAATTGGAAAATCAACGCCAGGGACAGGATGGGGCTGTTATTGGCATGTTGTAAAGATTGTATCGGGGCGGTGAGCATAATTTCTGAAGAGGAAACAGGAAACAAAAATGACTAAAAAATGCCTTTTCTGTTATGAGACTAACGGTGAAATCCAGGGAGACTTTCATATAAAATGCTGCAAATCATTTTTTCGCAGTACAGTTCCGCCGGTATTGCAGTATGGACTTGAGGATATGAATGAATTGGCAAAACAGGTGGTAGCGAGAAGTATAACAGTCCCTGGTGTTCAGGCAAAACTTTCATTATACCTTACAAAGAAAGGTACTTTGCCGGACAGACTCACTCTGGTTGGGCTGTGGAGTAATTATATACTGAAACCACCCGTAGCAACATATCCACTAATGCCTGAGATCGAGGATGTAACCATGCATCTGGCGGAGATTTGTAAAATCAGGACTGTTCCCCACAGCTTAATACGACTTAAAACCGGAGAACTGGCCTATATAACTAAAAGAATAGATCGAGATGACAAAAATAGCAGGATTCATATGGAGGATATGTGTCAGTTGACCGAAAGGCTCACCGAGGACAAATATAAAGGGTCAATGGAAAATATTGGAAGGATACTTTTAAAATACTCGTCAAATCCAATGTTTGACATAGTGCAATTTTATGAAATAGCGGTTTTCTCATTTTTAACCGGTAATGCTGATATGCATTTGAAGAATTTTTCATTGATTTACAATACGAATGGGATGACAGGCCTTTCTCCGGCGTATGATTTGCTGGCCACACGATTACTCATTCCTGAAAAGGATGATAATGAAGAGACGGCACTGACACTCAACGGCAAAAAAAGAAATTTTACAAAAAAGGATTTTATTCTTTTCGGGAAACACCTTAATTTAAACAATAAACAGATTGAAAACACATTTAATACGTTTAAAGGCCATTTGAATAGCTGTTTTGAATGTATCGACAGGTCATTTTTAACGAGAGAATTTAGGGATATATACAAAGAATTAATCAGGGAAAGGGCGAAAAGGATTTTTTGAATTTTGAATGACATATAATCCGGAGAAAAGCGGGAAGCTTTTTATAGATTTTATTTTTTTATCGTCCTCGTCGTCGTCCTCGTCCTCGCCTTCGAAAAAAAAGAGCAGGACGAGGAGGATAAAAACATCGGCATATTTATGTAAACATCCACTAAGATATAAAATCCCTCTATAAAAAACCAATATTCCTATTTACATATAAAACTCTCCGGCAACAGCATCACCCTCTGTAATAACTCATCCTGAGTATTTTCTAAAAAGTATGTTTTGCTGAAGGTGTTGCGTATCAGCTTTTTATTTTTCTTAGGTGTATAATCAACCAGCTTCTTGGTAATATCTCCCGATAATCCTGTATTCATATCAAGGATTTTTACCGGAATTTTGCAGGAGAAATTTAATTTTTTCAATTCTATTTTCTTTATTTTTTTTCTTGCATTGGTGCGAAAGTAGACACACCGATTCGCAATATCATACACAATGCTCCATTTCGTATAGCTCCCCATGGCCACACCGGACAGGATATCAAACCCATACGAAACTGCATCACTATTTTTCCGGGGAGTGTATTCCTTAACCAGGTGTGCAATACGCACAAACCGCTCTACAGAATCGTTACGTGCAGGTATTTGCCTCGTCCCACCGAATCCCTTGTGTTGTTCCAGAAAACGCTTTGATGTGGCATAGGTACTGTTTGTCAACACCTTTGCCGGCAATCGTTTGCCATGGTAGTAAATCCGCTCTCCATTAATAAATTCAACACAGACACACCCGCCCTTAGCATCGCCAATTAAATAGTGAATCGCTGCTGTCGACAATGGCGCAACACGGACTCCGGTATCCTGCATTACTTCATCAACAGTGCTGAATTTATCCAGAACATACTGCATCCACTGGAGATTATCGATCTCCGGGCGGGAATCTGGAGGCGGATACTCGGCCTCGCCCAACCACATGAGACCGATGGCCAATCCTGCCTCGTTCATACCCGCGGTTGGGAACTCCCGCCCGTACTGATTAAAGGTAACACTCCCGTATTTCGAGGCCCAGTGAGCAGGATTGATATCGTTGATTGCAGTCTTGCTCACACCGCGCTTATTAACCATAACCAGACCTTCTCCCAGGTCCCAGTCGTAGTTGTTGCCGAAAATTATCCGGTTGTCATGGGAGAAATAAAAGGTGGTACAGGCACTTATTACTCGTACTAACAGGAAAAGGGCGATAAGTAAGATCTTCAAAACCCGTTGGTGATTATTTATTTCCATAATGAACCATACGCTTCTTTTATATATAATGCTGCCTTGTCAAGGTCTTCTCGAGAGGGTATTTTGTCCCAGTCAGCTTCAAGTCTGAAAGAATCGCCTTTGAATCGGGGAAACACATGCATATGGACATGAAAAACCTCCTGAAATGCCGCTTCTCCATCAGCCAGAAACAAATTTATCCCTTTACATTTTAAACCGGATAATCGAATAGCTGCAGCTGTTCTCTGGGTTATTCGGAAAAGATGGGAACCGATTTCTTCATCCATATCTTTCAAATAGGGTGCATGTTTCTTAGGGATAATCATAGCATGTCCCTGAGTTACAGGACTTATTGTCATAATCCCAATCACAATATCGTCTTCATAAAAAATACTTGCAGGTTCTTCTCCAGCTATTATCCTGCAAAAAATACAGTCTCGCATTTAACCTTCTTCTTATAAATAGAGTTTATATCTTCCCCACCGGCATAATATACAACGGCACTTCGTTTTCACCCATGGGCACCACCTTCTTTACCGCACTATCATCAAAGGCGCCAACCGCACAGGTACCCATACCCAGCGCGTATGCCTGCAGGTATACATTCTGCCCTGAATGACCGAGGTCCATGCAGACATACCGGTCACGGCCCCGGCTGCCGTATCTTCCGGAGGTCCTTTCATACACGGCAGTATACACGATTGATACCGGTGCTTCCCTGATCATATCCTGCCCATGTGCCGCATTGCAGAGTGCAGCCCGTTTATCACCGTCAGACACCTTTTCCAGCGCATGCTTTTCCGGAAGGTAGCGGTAAATGCCATCCGGCAGACCTGTCACGTCTCCCGATACCAAATAGAGTTCCAGAGGATAGGTCGCCCCGGCAGAAGGCGCGGTCTTCAGCCCGCCGCGAAGCCCGGACATCTTCTCGTTGACACCATAGGCAGCCCAGAGCAACTGTGATACCTCATCAAGGGATAATGGCTCTTTTTTATAAGACCTTACTGACCGTCTTCCGTGTAATGCCTCTTCCACTGAACAGGTACTTTTTAACTTCGGTGCAGGTAAAGGTATCATAGCTGACTCCTTCTGTTCATTCTTTGCAGAGGTGCCGCAGGCTAACGGGAATAGCAACAACAGTATTCCTATCAAGTTTCTCATTGGGTACTCCTTGCAGATGTTTTTATTAAAATACACCTCTTTCCCAAGTAATTACACCATTTTTCTGTAATGATCACACAATCCAAAATTATTTAATTCATAGTCATTCTGATACTATTATTGTAAAATTTCTGTATATATACCATTGATGACGTATACCTTTCTCAACAAAGCCGGTATGTTTACAAAAAAGAAAGTCCTCGAAACCTATAACCAACTTTACGATCAACTCTTCAGGAAACTGGATGATGAAGCTGAAGAGAAAACCGGTCAGCGGTATACCGAAGTCCACAAATGGCGCATCATTTATGATGTTCTCATGCTGCCCCATATATTCCAGGAAGACCGGGTTCTTGAAATCGGCCCATCCATGACCGCTGTTATTATCAAACAGCTTACCGGTTGCACTGTTGAAACACTTTGTATTGATGATTTGAATAAAAATTTCCTGGACCCATTCACCATACCGTTACATCTCTGTGACATTTCCCGGGAGAAACCATCTCTTAGGCCTGAGTCATATGACCTTATTCTCTTCTGTGAAGTGCTCGAACACTTTACGCTGTCTCCCGAACATGCTGTTACAACAATCCTCTCACTTGTCAAACCCGGGAAACATATTTTTTTCAGCGTGCCAAATTTTGCATCCATCCAAAAACGGATACAACTGCTCCGCGGCAGCAACCCTCAGGACCTGCTTAACGACAAATTTCCCTATTTTGCCCATATTCGGGAACCGGTCTATGAAGAAGCAAAACAGTGGTGGGAACAGGCAGGTGGGACTGTTGTAAAAGAAGGGTTCACTAATTACGATGAGTCACAACCGGGCGGATTCTTCTCAAAGCTGTTCTGGACCGCACGATTTATCAAGATTTTTAACGGGTATGGGCTCGTGCATGTCTGGTTTCCTAAGACGAGAAGGTTTTTCTATCTTCTTATTACGAAATTTAATTAAAATCCTTATTTCTTCCGAGGCCTGAGTTCCGACAACTGAGTTTTACCAAGGAATACAGGTTTATTTCTTATCTTTATACACTTCCCAAGTAGAAGCTATTAACGTTGCCACATCACTATACTTCGCTTCCCACCCAAGCATCTCTTTCGCATAAGACGCTGAGGCAAGCACAACAGCAGTGTCGCCCTCACGGCGTCCGACAACTTCAGATGGAATAAGTTGGCCGGTAATCTCCCGTGCTTTCTCAACCATCTCCTTTACGGTTACTCCTTCTTCGCTGCCGAGATTGACCGTGAGGCTTGTATCGTTATCAACAACATATTCGAGTGCCTTTACATGGGCTTCCGCCAGGTCGGTGACATGGATATAATCGCGAAGGCCGGTACCGTCACGGGTGTCATAATCGTCGCCAAAGACAAGCAGCTTTTCACGTATACCACAAGCCGCTTCCATGACAATCGGCAGCAGATTTTCCGGCTCCCTTTCCAGGCCGCGGATACGTCCCTGTAAATCATAGCCGGCTGCATTGAAATAACGCAGTGCCGCATACCGTATTCCGCGCAGTCGGTCGTACCAGTCAAGGAGCCGCTCGATCTCCAGCTTGGTAAAACCATAGAAATTTTCCGGATTGGCCGGATGCTTTTCGTCAATGGGTATATACTGCGGTTCACCATAAACCGCTGCTGTTGAAGAAAAAATTACCCGCTTTACTCCACTGGTTGCAGCAGCATTAAGAATGTGTATAGTACCGGTAATATTATTCACTGCATACTTTTCCGGCTCCACCATTGACTCGCCGGCCGCTTTCAGGGCTGCCAGGTGTATAAGACCGTCAAATCCCTGCTGCATGGTCTTTAAAAGCAACTTTTCGTCAAGAATGTCACCTTCAATAAATTCTTCATCGTCAAAAATGTTTTCACGACAACCGCTGGAGAGGTTATCATATACCGTTACTGAATATCCCTTGTCCAGCAAAGCCCGTGCGACGTGTGACCCGATATACCCGGCGCCGCCAATTACCAGTATTTTCATAGCTATATTCCTTCAAATTAAAAAGGAACCGTAAGGTTCCTCTTCTCTACTGCTATAAAATACATGACACCAATTATTCCGACATCTGTTTTCTGTATTCTGACCACTGCTTTATTTCTTATTCTCCATGGCAGCCAGCAGCATTGCACCAAACTCACTCCTCGGTTTTTTAACCGCCTGCTGCTTTTTACTGTCGGCTGTATAAGCTGATTGAATGACAGCTTTCTCTAACTCATACGATAGCGCCATTCGCTGACTCTCAATAGTGATGCCATCAACGTCAACCTCGATTATGTCACCCTTCTTAATAGAATCCTTTTTATTCTTGCCGATGTTGCTGTTAACCAGAAGCCCGGTAATCTCTTCATCAAGGTCAATAAAAAAACCGTATTTTGTTTTACCGGCAACCGTACCTTTTACTTTTGAGCCAACCGGATACTTCTCTGCAACGCTGCTCCACGGATTATCTGTAATATCCTTGAGCGAGCAGGACACACTTCGCTTTTGTTCATCAACAGCAAGAATAGATACTCTAACCGTATCCCCTTCTTTCACGACATCAGATGGATGCCGCACTTTTCTACTCCAGGACATCTCAGATATATGAATCAGACCTTCGATACCGGGGAGGAGCTGGACAAATGCGCCAAATGTTGTCAGACGAGTCACTGTCCCTTCTACGACACTGCCAACAGAGAGCTTCCCGTTAAGATTCTCCCAGGGATTTTCTCCTACCATCCTGATCGAAAGAGAAATTTTTGAATTACGCAACGGTTCTTTACGTTCAACACCCAGTACAACACATTCAACACCCTGACCGGCCTTAAATGACTGGTTAAGGTTCTCCGCACGGTCCCAGGATACTTCTGAGATATGCACAAGCCCTTCCACATCCCCAAGACTTACAAAAAGGCCGAAAGCGGCAACCTTGCTGACCGTTCCTTTTATGACTGTCTTATTCTCGCTGTTTTTTACCAGTTCATCAAACCTGCCGCTTAAATCCTTCTCAAGAATCGGATGGCGGCTGAGTACAATATTCCTCCCCCGTCCTTCAACACGGGTTATCACAAACGGCAGTAACTTGCTCAGATAAGTGTTCGGGTCATCCACATGCTTCAGATCGATCTGTGAAAAGGGGCAGAACGCTTTTCTCCCCATAATCGTCACATTAAAACCGCCTTTGTTAATCCCGGTTACCTTTCCCTCAATCGGTACTTCTGCCTTCATCGCTTCAACAAGCTCCCTGGTCTTTGCTTTCCTGCCGCTGAGCGTTTTGCTCATGACAATCTCATCATTCTCAGTCGATACGACAAAGGCCTCAACGATATCACCGGCTTTCACTGTCACATTGCCCTCGCTGTCACACATTTCCAGTTTTTTAATAACCGCTTCGTTTCTAAAACCCACATCAACAAATACAAACTCTTTGCCAATACTTTGTACCGTACCTGAGGCCATTTCTCCGGCTTTAAGCTCTTTAACCGGGGGTTTCTCAACCGTATCCACCATTGCCATCAGCTTTTCCTCCGGTGTGGATTCTGTGGTTTTTTCATCAAAATAATCGTCATACCTCTTATCTTCCATGCGCTGCTCTCCTCAGAGATGAATGCCAAAATAATTATGTGCCTCTGGTGTGATTATAAGTAGATTGCTTGAGGGGCAATTAAAAATATCTTTTTGACGGGCAAAATTACAAACCCTCAGTGGATAAAAAAATATGTATATGGATTTTTTCTTTATATATAACGTGAAAATAACCTGCGTTAGTCAGGTTCATTTTTCTTGTTATGCATGTTATTATTGTCTTAGATTATACTTTGATAGCTTTTATCAGGCCTCTGGATGAATATTTTAGTATTTTTTTATCAGCAGTTATTATTGGACATTGAAGATATCTTGCTGTAGCAATTATAATTCGATCGGCAGGATCACCATGAAAAGTCCCAGGAAGTCTTGTACTATCAATTGATATTGATGGTAATAACGGAATAAGTTTTAATCCTGGAGCTTTTAATGCTTTTTCTACCCAATTACTTATCTCCGTGGAAAAAATTATACGTCCTTTAGCCTCAAGCATTGCTATTTCCCATATTGAAATAGCTGAAATATTTAAGCCGGAATTTTTACTTGCATTGATGATATTTTTAAAAGCATTTGATTTTTGAATCCGGACGTTGCCGTTTAATAGCCAAACCCAGACATGTGTATCGAGTAAATATCTTTCATTTTTCAGCATTCCACTTTTCCCCCGTTGAAGAGATTATATCTTTTTCTTCAATTACCGTATCTGTAAGCAAACCAAAGATGCTCTTCTTGGCTTCATTTTCGACAGGAACAAGTTTCGCAACATGTTTACCTCTTTTTGATATTATAACTTCCTCGTGAGTCTCATTTACTCGATCCATTAACTTCAAACATTCTGCTTTGAATTTGCCGGCCGCAATAATCATAATTATCCTCTCATCATAAATGACCATGTACAAATGACTATGGTTATAATATATCCCTTTTTTATTAATATATCAAGTTTTGTTTTATTAAGGGACGGTGGTAAAACATGGCTGACGATTTTCTATATATTACGTATCACCATCGAATAAGGTTTTATATATCCCCGTCCTATGGAAAATTAGTATCCGTCATGCTGCCTCCCTGAAATAGTGATGATGCAGACCAGATAGAATAGGCATTTTTAATATCTTTCCTCTCTTCTGTGGTACATACTCTTTAGGAATATTTTGATCAATACCTTGATGGGGGCGTCTTGAATTATAATAATGAATATATTCCTTAAGAATGTTTTTAACCTGGTCCTTATTAATAATAATGAAATAATCTA
>CBDVBE010000084.1:0-18021 GCA_965372145.1 uncultured bacterium
CAAAATTTCTTTCAATCTTTCGTTTTGCAGCAAACTCTTCAATCTTAAGCTTCCCGACCTTGGTATATTCCTCGATCTTTTCCATTGAAAGCGCAGCACCGTCTTTCAAACCTTTTTTAATTCGTTCCCACACATTGTCCATATCCACAAGGACCTCCTTGGATAAAATTTTTGTTAACTGTTCAGCTATATAATTAAAAGCCAATATTTTTATACTTCATACTCTTAATCCTAATACTCTTAATCCTAATCTAAAAGAAGATAAAATTAGATTATGAGTACGATTAGGATTACAATATAGTATACAAGTACTTCAACTAACTTGTTAACTGATACCTGAATAGTTGCAATTTTTATTACTATGGTTATTTAAAATATATCTAACAGCCATTACAATGATAAAGTTCTATGTATATTAAAGTCAACAATTAACATTATTTTACCATAGTATTTTCAACAATACATATTATTCTGATATTAGATATTCGATATTTTTGATGTAGTATGAATACTAAATCACAGCAAATATATTTTCTTCTCACCCATGATTCCCGCGACAAACGCGGCCGTTTCGAAATACATCTCTATGGTGTTTCTTCAGAGGGTACTTCAGCAAAGATAGTTATCAGCAATTTCCGACCCCTCTTTTTTATACCGCGCAGCACACCCGGCCACCTTACCGAATCATCCGCAAAACGAAAACAACTCCCGCTCCGCTCCCTGGACGGCATTGATGTTGACTGCCTCTACTTTAAAACATACAGCTCGATGCTCAATTGTGCACGGTTATTACATGAAAAAGCAATACGTACGTTTGAATCAGACCTGTACCCTGCCGAACGATACCTCATGGAACGGATGGTTTTCGGGGGATTTTCCGTTGAAGGAACGCCTGTTCGTGAAAAAGGCAGCCTCATATATACCAATCCAAAAATCCGCGGCGCAGACATTTCTGTTTCTATACGGGTACTCTCACTTGACATCGAAACTGATGGTGATACGGAACATCTTTACAGTATTGCCTGCAGCGGATTACATGACCGTGTATTCATGATCGGTGAGGGACAGGATACCGGCACAATCACCTATTGCAACAATGAACGTGACCTCCTGCGAAATTTTCTAACCCATGTACAAAGTGAAGACCCCGATGTCATTATCGGATGGAACATAATCAACTTTGACCTGCTCACTCTGCAGAAACGATGCAGGGAATACGCGATTCCCTTTGAGATCGGCCGTGACCGCGGGACTCTTCTGACACCAAAGAGAGAAGGTTCGAATCAATTTGTCGCACGGGTTCCTGGAAGAGTAATCATTGATGTCCCGGTTATGCTGCGGGCAAACAACTATTCTTTTGAACGCTACTCCCTTGACCATGTAGCATCGGCGATGCTTGGCAAAGGAAAAAGTATCGGTACGGCCGGAGCAGAAAAAATCGCAGAGATCAACAGGATGTTTCGAGAGGACAAAGAATCCCTTGCGGCCTATAATCTTCAGGACACGAAACTCACCAGAGAAATATTCGACACTGCAAACCTGTCGGCGAATGGTATCGAGCGTTCAAAGCGCTCCGGCCATCTCCTTGATCATTATGGCGGGAGTGTCGCAGCATTTGATTACCTGTATCTGCCCCGCCTTCACCGCGAAGGGTATGTTGCCGGCAACATCGCGGATATCGTCGTTCCCCCGACACCCCTGTCCGGCGGTTATGTGATGGAATCACGGCCCGGTATTTTCGAAAATGTCCTCCTGCTTGATTTCAAGAGCCTGTATCCTACCATTATCATGACCTTTCTTATCGACCCGCTCGGGGCAATTGCCGGATTGGAAAAGTCGATTACCGGCCCGACCGGACTCGCATTCTCCAGCGTAAAGACAATTCTTCCCGGAATAATAAAAGAATTAATGCAGGCACGGTCTGAGGCAAAACAAACGGACAACCAGCCGCTCTCATACGCGATAAAAATTCTTATGAACAGTTTCTACGGTGTCCTGGGCTCACCCGGGTGCCGCTTTTTCTCTCCGGATATCGCACAGGCAATAACCGGGACCGGTCAGTACATTCTCAAATCTACCTGTGCATTCATCGAAGAACACACTCCGCATACTGTCATGTACGGTGATACCGATTCCCTGTTTGTCCTGCTTGGCCCGGAGTATACATCGCAGGCAGAAGAAATCGGTGCTGCTATTGTTAATGATGTCAATACCTGGCTCAGTAATCTTTGCAGAGAAACATTCAATACGGAATCAGTCCTTGAACTTGAATTTGAAACACACTTCAGCCATTTCTTTATGCCGACGATCCGCGGCAGCAGTCAGGGAAGTAAAAAACGGTATTGCGGTACGACCGAAAGGGACGGCGATCTTGAACTCCATTTCAAAGGGCTGGAATCGGCTCGATCGGACTGGACACAACTCGCAAAGGAATTCCAGTATACACTCTATAAAAAAATATTCACCCATGAACCGGTGGAACAGTACATTATCTCAACAGTCAACCGGGTGAAACATGGTGCAATCGATGGCAAACTTATTTACCGGAAACAGGTGCGCAAGCCGCTTCATGAATATACCACGAACATTCCTCCCCATGTGCAGGCAGCAAAGCTCCTTGACCATCCCGTACCTATAGTCCGGTATTATATCACTCTTGAAGGGCCGCAGCCTGTTGAAAAACATACTGCACCGCTTGATTACGACCATTATATCGAAGCACAACTCAGGCCGATTGCCGATTCAATTCTGGAATGGATTAATCTTGACTTTGAGAGTATTGTTTCCGGGCAGCAGGATTTGTTCGGAAAATAAAAAAGGAGTAATGGAGTCATGGAGTACTGGAGTATTGGGAAAAGATGAATTTGTTTTATACGCAATACTCCATTACTCCATCACTCCAACACCCCATTCTTCTTACTTCCTCTTCCGGAACATCCCTTTAATCTCCTGCCCAAGTGACTGGAATACGCTCCGTACCGCACGGCGGGCAATCTTTTTATCCAGGCTGACAGTAGGAGAATCCGGCGTTCCATACACCCTACATTTAAACAAGCGGCGGTCATCTTCATCGGGAAGCATTGCATTCCATGCAATTTCGGAAACGCTGTCTTTATAATACGCCTCAAATACACCTTTCAGGTCAAAATCAAAATCGACATCTTCGGGACGAATCCAACCCTTAATGTACAGTGAGAGGGGATCTCCGTGGCTATTGATATTCTCACTGTATATCTTACCCTCCTTGACAACAAAATCTCCGGTAATCTCTTTAAAGGTCAGATGGGATAATCCCTCGAGTTCCGTAAGCAATGCAATGGTAGTGATAAAGGGGATTTCATCCACAATAACGTCCGTCATTTCTATATGTCCCTTCCCTTTAAGACCGGTAAAGTCACTATTACCAATATCGATCATCATGACAAACGTACCTCTTCCGGCAATAGAACCCAGTGTATCACCAAGAGTTGCATACCATTGGGCGATGTTAAAATCAGTAATCTCAAACAAACCGTTGATTATCCTGTTCTGCATACAGTCCAGTTCACATTTCGCTTTAAATTTTGCATCAAACACCCGCCCCTCTGCCTTTTTAATAACACACCAGGGGCCGTCAAACTGCATAGTTACCACAGGCCGGGAAACCCGGATTGCACCATTGCGCAGTTCTTTTGCCGACAGTTTTATTTTCAATCGTTGTGGATTTCCTCCCGGCACCCGAATGGTACCGTTGACAGCCTTTACCTGCAGCATGAGAGCATCCATACTGTCTATAGATACCCGTGCGTTTCTCACGGCAAGTGACTTGACACAAGAAAGCGCCAGTGTATCGGCATGGATAATATGGGAGTACAACATGCTTACCATTGTCCGGGAATGCCACCGTATTTTTTTCTTTCTGATATGTTTTTGAGCCGGAAACAAAGCAGCGTTCAGGGCTTTCCACCGTGAAACAATCTTTAAAAACCGATACCTGATCCTCACCAAAGGTATTTCAATAGTCAGGCGCTTTTCCGCATCCAGGTATTTTATACACACGAGGTCGGTAATAGTGATCCCGCGGAAGAGAGTTATTTTTACTTTCCCGGTAACACAGGAGTCTAATCCCGCTTTTTTCTTTATAATCTTTTCTGCTTTTTTATTAAATGACACATGAGAAACCGGAAGGAAAAAACCGATAAGGACACAACTGCCGAACACCATAAGAAGTATTGCCGGGATACCTTTTCTTACTTTTGCAGAGACCATTCTTTATTATTACTCCCCTTCATTTACAGGTAACCCTTCAAAGGTTAAACCGTTTTTTTCTGTGATAATACGTTGTGATGATGCTTGAGTTAGATTTTGGATTTCAACCCTGAACCTTGAACGATTACATTACTAGCATGTTTTTATCATGATTAAAATATGTTATACCGGGTATATGTTATGCGGTGATAACATCATTTATTTTACAATGCAGGGATATCGTTACCGAATGAATTATATCTCCGGATATAGTATGGAACAAAAACAAATAATAAAGAAACTGCTTATATTAACCAGTGACAAAACCTTTTCTGCTGAACTGGACAGGTCTCTATGCCTCAAAAATTTTGAGGTAATTACTACACCATCTTATTCCAAAGTGCTATCACTTTTCGAGAAACACGCTCCTGATATTGTTTTTATTGATATTGAAAAGATGCCGGTACAGGAGATGGACCTGGTTAATTATATAAGAACCAACTCACCGAAAACCGAAATAATTACCCTTACCACGGTACATGAACTCGAGAACGCGACCTACTCTCTTCGCCACGGAGCTTCTTTTTATTTAATGAAGCCGGTAACGTGCTCCGACATGAAATTTGTCATTGAGAAACTTTCACGGAAATTAACCCGAAATAAAGAATATATTGAATACGAACAGCAGGTACTGAGTGATCTCATGGCGGGCAGCCCGGCAATGGAGAAAGTCCTGAAACTCTCCATGAAGATAGCGCCGACAACCTCAACGGTTCTTATTGGTGGTGAGAGCGGTACGGGAAAGGAATTCTTTGCAAAAATCATTCATCGTATGTCACAGCGGATTGACGGGCAATTCGTCGCGATGAACTGCGGCGCTATTCCGGACACGCTCTTTGAAAGCGAGCTGTTCGGCTATAAAAAAGGTGCGTTTACCGGTGCGGACCGGGATAAACCGGGCCTGGTCGAAGAAGCGCATCTGGGCACCCTGTTCCTTGACGAAGTAGGAGAGCTTTCCCCGCAGGCGCAGGTTAAACTGCTCCGCTTTCTGCAGGAAGGCTCCTACCGGCGGGTTGGCGATCCGACACAACGCACCGTGAACGTCCGTGTGATCGCCGCGTCAAACCAGGATCTGACGCAGATGATCACGGAAGGTACTTTCAGAGAGGACCTGTATTATCGTATCAACGTATTCTACCTGCATCTGCCGCCTTTGCGCGAACGCAAAGAGACAATACCCAACCTGGTGCGCCTTTTTGTGACCAGAAACAATGCGGTCATGGATAAAAACATCAGTAAGATTTCAAAAACGGCAGAGGTTATCCTGGCGGAATACCATTATCCCGGCAATGTCCGTGAACTTGAAAATATTTTAGAACACGCCATGATCCTTTCCGACGGTTCCGAGATAACGGAAAAGGACCTGCCGGAATTCATGTTTAAAGACCGCCTCAGGCTGACCGGCCCTCAGGATCTATCCCCAAAATCCTTTAAAACATCCTCCGATTCAGTTGAATTACTCTCACTCACCGAAATAGAGAAAAATCACATTCAAACCGCTCTGACAATGCTTGAAAATAATTATACGAAAACAGCGAAGAAGCTTGGCATCTCCCGTTCTACGCTGTGGCGAAAGATGAAAGAATATAACCTTGAAAGGAATTGACCTGCTGTGAGAATACGTGTCTATTACGAAGATACCGACTGCGGTAATGTCGTTTACTATGCAAATTACCTGAAATATATGGAACGCGGCAGGACTGAATACCTGCGTGACCGTGGTATTGAACTGGAAGGATATCACCGGCAGGGAGTGTTATTTGCTGTCGCGGAAGTAAATATTAAATACCGCCGTTCCGCACGGTATAACGACCTTATCGATATTGAAACGACCCTCATCGACACCTCTTCAATCACCTTCGTCTTTGAAACCAATTTTTACAACCAGAAAGGCGAACTGCTGGCCAATGGAACCGCAAAAATGGTATGCATTGACGCTGAAACGAATAAAGCCTGTAAAGTCCCCGGGGATATGGTTGAATTATTAAAAACAGAATCATAAATTGTTATAATTCCTTAAGATGAAATCGCAAGCCAAAACAGATCGACGAAGAGGATAATAGAGGGAAAGAAACTTGCGATTTTGTAACCCTTCACGGGTAAAATCACGTTTTTTAGCCTAAAAAGACAATTAATGAAAAAAATTGTCACTTTGTGCATAAATCAACACATAAAAACATCGATATTGACTTAAAAACTGCGGTTATTACCCCGTGAAGGGTTACGCGATTTTCAATTGTCAATTTTAAGTATTTTACCGAGTTCTGTAGAAAACTAGAATGAATCTTTTTTTCTTCTTAACTCAGCAAACACATTCAAATCAGACGCTCCTAAAAAGACATTGGTCTTTTTCTCTTCAGCAATCGTGGAGGGGACGGTATACCCGCCCTGAGAGAGAATATCCCTGACCTTTACCAGTTTTTCCTTTACATATTCATTCCCGGGTTCAACGGTCAAAGCGAATCGAAGATTCTCCTCTGTATAGTCATGGCCGCAATAGACGTTAACGTCATCACCCAATGCGGCGATCTTCTGCAATGAATCGTACATCTCCTCAGCGCTGCCGCCAAACAGACGGCCGCACCCGGCAACGAACATGGTATCACCGGTAAAGACCATGTTCAGCGCCGGGATATAATAGACAACATGATCTTTCGTATGGCCGGGGACTGCGATCACACGGACAAGTATGCCGGCAATATCCTTTTCATCACCATCGTTAAC
The DNA here is from genome assembly GCA_965372145.1 of uncultured bacterium. Lineage (GTDB taxonomy): Bacteria > Fibrobacterota > Chitinivibrionia > Chitinivibrionales > JANQEN01 > CBDVBE01. The sequence continues at coordinate 7,012 of CBDVBE010000084.1, forward strand.
CGGTGTGTCTACATTCCCGGCACCTCGTATTTCCGGCCCTAAAACAGTGCAACCGGTCTCCCTTTGCAACTGAGAAACACCGCCGGTATGGTCCCCGTGGTGGTGGGTAATAAGTATTGCAGAAAGCAGCAGGTCATGCTCCCTGAGATATGACAGTACCGGTTGTGCCGAACCCGGATCAACTGCCAGAGCTGCATTGGTATCATGAACTATATATATGTAGTTATCGTAGTAGCGGAGAATTCCGATTGTGTTCATTAAGTTCTGTATTATCTGTTAATACCGAAGGGCAAATGATCCCATGAAATAGTGCGCAGTGTGGCTTTCAGTTAACGCCCCTCCATAAGAGATGTTTTCCCAGAATTTAAACCCATACGACAAGTCAAACGACAGCCCATGCCTGGTCATAAATGACAAACCGGTAGTGATAAGGTGTTCATCTTTGATAACATCAATGGTAGCGTCTGTTTCAATATCCGTATCATCGTACACAATAAGCATTGGATAACGGTCAAATTCCTGCCATGCATACCCCGCCCGGAGAAGTAATGATTTAATAAAGAGCGGTATTTCAACACCGGCGCCGGCGCCGACCTTCCAGTAAGAATACATGCTCTCTTCCTCGGCATCCGGAATTGGAGCACGCGTTCTGAATTCCCCACTGAGCAGCACAAAGGGAAACCGGTATGAAATTCCGGCAGCGCCGGTTATGGCTGTTTTCAGTCTGCCGTTATCCAACCATTTATCTTCAAAGGTGCTATCATACGTTGTGCTGTCAAACTGCATCTCTTCATCAAAAAGTATAAATTGCGGCAGTTCAAGACGAATCCCAAATTTCATTCTGTCAAACAGCGAATAGAGTAAACCTAAACGAAGCTCCGCCCCCAAATATGACTGGTGTATTTTATAATTAATCTCTGTAACCATATTCCCGGAACTGAGATATTCCTCTATACCCAGCTTTAAAATATTCCTTCCGGTTATCAATGATACGGCAGCACCAACGCCAAAATCCGGAGCCACCTGCATGCCGAATGCAGCGGTCCAGAGATTAAGCTGTCCGAAGGAATAATAATTAATTTCATCCCAATCACCGGAAGGATATACCGCTCTATATTTCACAATATCATCCATGATATAGGGATTCTGGAAGCCGAATGCCAGCGAAAAACCACCGCGCCTGGTCGGGATTGCCCGCAGTAAAGCAATAATATTCGGACGCACCCGCTGCCTGTCTGCAGTACTCTTTGTTGTTACAGTGTTCAGTTGATACTCGGATTCCAGATTATGCGAAAAGCCGTTAAGCGCAGCCTGGAACTCACGGGCCGGTGTAAAAGCCAATCCTGCAGGGTTCCAGAACATGGCGGAGGCATCATCCGACAGGGCAACATAATTATTTCCCAGCGCAAAAGCACGGGTTCCGACACCAATTGTCGAACGTGAAGGTACCCCTAAATCCTGAGCAGTAATGGCAGCTATCAGGCCACACAGTAAAAACACTACTATTTTCTTTCCCGGCATGTCTATTTACCTCTGAGTGACCGGCGCTTTCGCGGACCCTTTTTTTCGTTTTTGATATCTTCTTTTTTGTCCGGCGGTTTGGTAGTAATCAGTTCTTTTCCCTTTCCCTGGCCACCTGTCTTTTTAGGTGCAACATTCTCCTTCAACACCCCTTTATTCTTTACATTCTGATCCCCGGATAATATAGCCTTTTTCTTTTCCTGGGCGGTCGATGGTTTCAGAGGCGGCCGTTTACTTCCCGGAAGCTTCTTGCCGGTCTTGATGATTGTATTCTGTGAGTTATTATCGTCTTCCCCTATTTCAACAATCACAGGATCATCCTGCTGTATCACTGTTGCATTGGCTCCAGTCCCGGAACCTTTAACACCCCCTGTAGTAACCGGGTGTATTGGCGGACGCGGCTTTTTCTTGCCGGACCCTATCGATGTCCCGGTACCGGTCGAAGTGCTGCCTGTATTAAAATTGTCATGTATGTACATATGATGATACTTGTTGCAATAATACCAGCAATAGTCACAGTGCGGATTGTACATGATATGATAGGGACAACTGCAATCATAAAAATAGTGTGACGATTGGTGATACCACCACGGCCGGTGGTAATAGCTGTACCATTCATCCGAGTAATTAGTTTCATAACAGCGTAGTTCCCAGTCACCGAAAAAAGTCCTGTGCCAGTAACAGGTCTCCCGTTCCTTTATGACAACCGTATCTGTGGTTCGTTCACCGGTACTATCTTCTGCTATTCTTCCCGGCTCACGCGAATACCTGTCTTCAAGGGTGGCAAATTGGGTATAACACCCGCCCATCCAGACCGCCAGACTGATGATAACGAGGATTCTTTCCGTTTTCATAATAACTTCCTTTTTTGTAACCGTTCACAGGTTCAGGGTTCACCGTTCAAAGGTTATTATAAGCGGTGATTGCACAAGTCGTACTACTGTTAAATATAGTCAAAATTACTCCCTCCAGGGGGTTGGGATGGGGGTGAAGATACGACTTTTGCAATTACCTTATAAATATACACTAAATATTAACGTTTGTATAAAAGGAAGAGATGGTTTATTTTAAAGTGACCGTTCACCGGTTCAAGGGTTCAAGATTAGAAAACGTCCTTATAAGACACCTTCCTGTGATGTTAAGCGTTAATAATACGTTGAAAGGATATGGGATATTTATGAAAATGAGATATTTAACGGTCATTGTTTTTTTATGCACTGGAATTTTTTTATCCAGCTCTGCACAGAGTTTATTAAATATCGGTATCGGGCCGACCTGGCCGAAAGACCTGCGGAAAACTGAGAAACCCACTGCCTGGAATACAACGATTGAATATGGAAAAATATTCGACAATATTATTGGAATTGGTGTTGATATAGACTTTTCCTGGAACAGGTTTTCAACTGACTCGGCAGTGATTTCCCCATCTGACACAGTATACATGGAACTTCAGGATAACAAATTTTTCATGTTTCCGATATCGGCATTCCTTCTGATTGATCCTATAGCACAATTCAAAGTGCACCCGGTGATTAAAGGACAGGTAGGATTTAATATGGGAGTACGATCCTATAAAGAATTAAATTCTGCCGGTACGGTTATTGAGAGTAAAAAGAATGGTTTTTATTACGGTATTATAGGCAAGGTCAGTGCTGATGTCGTCTTTGATCTGGGTGAACATGCTGCCATTTTTGCCGGTTTTGAGTTCCAGTGGGGACGACTCAGACATAATCGACGGGATAAGAGTACGGACATCGAATACAAAGATTATTTCGAATTTTATGGTCCCGGTATACGCATGGGATTCAGTTTTCTGTTTTAAATATATGCTGTCCATCCAATTATGAAAATAGTCCTCCAACGGGTAAAATCCGCCTCTGTAACGGTTGACGGAACTATAACCGGTTCAATTCGAAAAGGTATACTTATCCTCCTCGGTGTCCATAAGGACGACACTGAAGAACAGGCGGATTTTCTTGCCGCAAAATGCGCTGATCTCCGCATCTTCCCGGATGATGAGTATAAGATGAACCGGTCACTGAATGACGTTAACGGCGAAGTACTTGTCGTCTCACAGTTTACCCTCTACGGCAATTGCAGGAAAGGCCGTCGTCCGAGTTATATCAATGCCGCCCGGCCCGAAAAAGGCGAAGAACTCTATGAATATTTTGTCAGGAAAATGAAAGGGCATGCCGAAGTTGTAAAAACAGGAATTTTCGGGGCTATGATGGATGTTGAATTAGTCAATGACGGGCCGGTGACGATAATACTCGAAAAGATGTTGAGATGTTGAGTTGATGAGTTGATGGGAGAATAGGGACGGAGTTACAAATTTGCATTTATATAAAAATAGTCGTATATTACTTTTATGCCTAGAAAAGCACGTTTAGAGATGCCTGGAGATATTCATCATGTTATGTCTCGTGGAATAGATAGTGAGAATATTTTCAGGTCAGATTCAGACCGAGAATGGTTTGTTGCTAAGTTGGGCTCAGTTCTTACCACAACTCAATGCCGTTGCTATGCCTGGGTATTGATGAACAATCACTATCATTTACTATTGCGTCCAGGTGCACAACCACTTGCAAAGACTATGCGCAAGTTAAATGCAGCATATGCACAGTACTATAATCGGACTCACCACCGTAAAGGCTATCTGTTCCAGGATCGGTATAAATCTATCCCCACCCGTGATATCGGCTATATAAAAGAACTTATTTGTTATATACATCTGAATCCTGTTCGTGCGGGAATAATTAAAAAACCAGGCGATCTTAATTTATATAACTGGAGTGGCCATAGTGTGTTAATCGGCCGATTACAATTTCCCTGGATGCATTCCAATGAAACACTCTTACGTTTTGGCCGTTCTCTACAGCAGGGTCGGGAAAAGTATCTTGCTGTTTTAAGTGAAATGATACAGCGAGAACAAAGAAGTAGTGCTACATTTAATGCATGGCACGGTGATATTGATAATAAACATATTGCAGCCATAGCACCGGACGGCAGCAGTTCCGAGCGGGATCCTGTTTTTGTCCGCAAAGCAGTGAAAGAGTATCATATGAAATTGCAGCGTTGTAAGCATTTGTTAGAAAATGGCTGGAATATAGATCGAGTCGTTAATCGCGTTTTAGCACTTTTTGATTTAAAGCAGGAAAATATTATGTCTAATACGAAAAAGCGGGATGTTGTTAATGCCAGGGCGCTGATTTACTACTGGGCGACAGAAGAGCTGGGCATGTCTTTTATATCTGTTGCCCGATATTTTGGTCAAACGTGCAGCACAGCAATTCGCTCTGTTGAAAAGGGTAAGCGTTTAGCTATAGAACAGGGGATAAAATTAACGCAATAACGTAACTCCGTCCCCTTCTACTTCTACATTTTTACACTATTTCTTTTTCATAACAACAAACCCCACCACCGTCTTCCACTGCACATCAGTACTATCAAGCTGCATATGCAACATCTTTCTGATCGCTTCATATTCCTCGTCAGAAAAGGCTTCACGGATATGATCCCCTAACGATTGCCTCTCCCCTTCCCCTGTCTCACGCATCCAGAACTCAATATCAACCGGAGCTATACGTCGAGCCGCAGAAAAGATACCGTCCGATACCTTTACAGTGAATAATCCGGATTCACCTAAAAGGTTTTCCAAGGATTGCACGTTCCAGTTCACCATGGGGTCCTCAGCGTTGGAAAACAGCGATTCTTCGGCTGACCGGAATTCCGCTTCGAACCCGGATTTTCCAAATCGGATAAATTCTGAAATCCGTTGGGATGTGCTATGTACCGTCTCCGCAAATACCATCGTACCTGTATCAGCCATACAACCCGCAAGCCGTGCAACCAGAGAGGCTTTATCCTTTGAACGGTTCAGAATATTTCTGCCGACTATCGCATCAAAGCGCACAGCGTCACCTGCTGCTTTACGGATATCAGTATCACAATTTTCAACATTCGTTAACACGATCTGCGGCTGCTCAAACGGTGAAAACCGCTGTGCCATAGTGCTGAGTGTTTCATAAGCCTTAGTATCATGCGCCAGGGCCCACACATTTCCTTCCGGGACACGGCGGACAGCTTCAAAGGTAAGGAGCCCGGTTCGGGCATGAGTGTCAAGCACCAGACTGTCCCGCTTCAACCCGGCACAGTCAAGAATGCGGTCCCGGACCCGGGCGAGCTGGGAGCCGGTAGTTCCCGACGTACGTTTCTCCCATAACCGCCGGCTTGCTGCACCGCTTTGCCGACCGGCACCGGAGCCAAAGGCTTCAGCATCATCGCCGGCAACCATTGCCTCAAGCTGCGCTTCACGTTTTCTTGTCACCTCCTGTTTAATCGACCGCTCATGCCCCTGATCGGACGGTGTATAAAACATCTTCCCCTGCATCATATCCGGCAGGTACTGCTGGGCAATCCAGTGGTCACGAAAGGCATGCGGATAGAGATACCCCTCACCATGGCCGAAGCCATCCTTGTCGCGTGAAGAATCTTTCAGATGATTCGGTACTTCATCCTCTTTTTCTTCACCAACCGTTTTAATCGCATCAAAGAAGGAAAGCGTTGTATTGCTTTTTGGGGCGGTTGCACAATAGAGGCAGGCCAGGGACAGGTGAAACCTTCCCTCCGGTAAACCCACATAGTCAAATGCCTGGGCATTGGCAACCACTACCTGAATCGCGTGGGGATCAGCAAGGCCGATATCCTCTCCGGCAAAGATAATCATCCGTCTGAAGATGAAGCGCGGGTCCTCACCGGCATAGAGCATTTTAGCCATCCAATAGAGTGCCGCATCAGGATCGGAACCGCGAAGCGATTTGATAAATGCCGAAACCGTATCGTAATGGGCATCACCATCCTTATCATACAGCACAGCGCGCTGCTGGATCGAATCCTCAATCACACTGCGGGTAATATGGATACTGCCGTCTTTTTCAGGCTGCGTAGTTTCAACGGCAAGCTCCAGTGCATTAAGCACTCCGCGGGCATCACCGCTTGCGACCTTTTTCAGGTGCTGCATTGCATCATCATCCACGAAAACCGTTTTACTGCCATACCCCCGCTTTTTATCCGAAAGCGCATTTCGGGCGACCTTTTCAAGATCATCCTCAGTCAGCTTATTCAATTGAAAGATACGCGATCTGGATACCAGGGCTTTGTTCACTTCGAAATAGGGATTCTCTGTTGTCGCACCGATGAGGATCAGTGTCCCGTTCTCAACATTCGGCAGAAGCGCATCCTGCTGTGCTTTATTGAACCGGTGCACTTCGTCAATAAACAGAATGGTCCTTTTCGAATAGAGCGCCAGCGTCTCCTGCGCATTCTGTATCGCTTCGCGGATATCCTTGACACCGGCAAGCACCGCATTAATTGAAATGAATTGTGCCTTGGTTGTATTGGCGATAATTCGCGCAAGGGTTGTCTTCCCGGTACCGGGAGGGCCGTAAAAAATCAGGCTTGAGAGCTGGTCAATCTGAATTGCCCTGCGCAGCAGACGGCCGTGGCCGATAATATGCTCCTGGCCGTAAAAATCATCCAGCGTGAGCGGCCGTATGCGGTCGGCAAGCGGGGCGTTCTTTTCTGCCAGGTTATGTCTGTGTTGATTGAAAATATCCATGGGGAAAGGGGATAGGGAAAACCTTATTTCTTTACTTTTCGCAAAGCCTCAATCTTCTTTATACTTAAACCGGTGATATCTCGTATATCGAAATTTGATATGCCTTTCACAATCATTTTTTCGGCAGCATCAATTTTTCCCTTCTCAATTCCCTTCTCAATTCCCTTCTCAATCCCCTTCTCAATCCCCTTCTCAATCCCTTCCTGAATCCATGCTTCAGCTATAGTTGGCATAATAGTATCTCCCTGTTTTAGTATTCTGTTACATGTATCTTCTAATGCATCTCTGTTTTCTTCTGGTACTGCACTGGTAAAATAGCGCAGCAGTATTTCAAGATATTCTGTTTTCTTTCTCTTTTCGGATAATTTGTTAAAAAGTTCAAATATATACGGTATCTTATCTATCAGTTCCGGTTTGAAAATGTATTTTAAGGCTAAGAGTACTATTCTACTCTGTATCGCTCCGCGTATCTCTTTATCCGGAATGTGAGATACATCCAAAAACACACTGGTGAAGTTCGGTATATACTTTTCCAGCCCTTCTATATTATCAAAGAGCTGAATAAAATCGGGGCCCTGCCGCCATGATGCTTTGCCGTGATACAAAACCAGGGAGATAACCGCCGGAAGTTTCTTTGCATTTTCATTCTGTTTAAGATACCCTTCCCAGGTCTTTACCATATTACGTATAAGCTGAAAAAATACCAGCGTATCATTATAGCTTTTATGCTCGAATAAAAAATAGATAAAAGAACTTTTCCCTGCAATTTTTACCTGGTAGATTATATCGGAAAAATGGTCTGTCAGTTCCTTATCAATATGCGTATCCTTTGATATCTTCAACGTTTTCAGATCTATCTTTTTTCTGACATCCTGCGGCAGGTATTCCTTGATAATATCTCGTGCTATCTCCCTGCGGCTGAGCGACTCCCTGAAAAACTTATCATGAGGATTAGGAATAATGACTTTTTTACCGGTTTTTTTCTTCATATACATAAAATATACAATAAACAGGCAAAATATTTGAAAAAATATAAAGATAAAATCTTCGTTACTATTCAGGTGATGGTATTTTCTCAGTGTCATTGCGAGCTAAGCAAAGCAATGACATTATTAAAAAATATCCCTGAATAGTTACAAATCTTCAAGCTTCTTAAATTTTCAGGACGCTATCACGAGACAGCGTTCTTTTGACAAATAAACGATTCTTAACAATGATTTCTTTTGAATTCACTATTAATCAATGGTATACTAAATTAAAGTCACTCAAATATGGGTACATTATAAATAAGTGTAAAAATATCAAAAACTTTAATTATTCCTGACTTCTGAATTCCATCCCGGAGTCCCGGTTAAAAGCCTAATTTATAATTATCATGTCTGAAAAAAAACATTCAATCAACTCATATATTTCTCCGCAGGATTCAAAATTAGAGCGGCAGCAGTATTTACTGAAACCTGTTTTACTTCTTCTTGCCGGGCCGGGCTTTATTTACGGACTACTGATTCTTTATTTCTGCCTCCGGGGAAAGGTTTCCTCAATTGGAGGGATACTTGGCGCCGGTATCATGCTTTTCTGTTTTCTTTCGTACTATTTGAATACACGGGGACGAACGCATGCTTCAGCGTATCTGAGCGTCCTTTCCCTTTTTCTCATTATTTATGGCGGAAGTTATTACTTTGGTGTCGGTAATGCCATGGTTATCGGCTATGCAATTGTTGCCATGCTTGCCGGAATGCTCATAGATGTCATGGCCGCACTTTTTTTCGCCTTTATCAGCATGTCAGCCTACTTGATTATCAATCAGGCACAGCAGAGTGGTATCCTGCCGGCAAGCCTTCCTTCCGAAACTTCGGGATTATCAGACGCTATTGGATTGGTCCTCGGTATTTCCGCTATCGTCATTATTCTCTGGTTCTTTGAACGTCAGATGGTGCGGATAATGAAACGGGACAGAGAGCAGAACGCCAGAATAGCAGAAGCAAACGACCAGTTAAAACATGAACTTGCCGAGCGGACCAGGGCTGAGAAGTCTATCAAACGAAAACTGGGAGTGGAAAAAACAACCACCCTCATTTCGTCCAGATTTGTCGGAGTCGCTGACATTGATACTGCAATCACACAATCGTTAGGTGACATTGTATCCCTCTGCGCAGCAGACTGCGCTCAGATTTTTACGTTACAGGGAGAGCAAACCGAAATAAAAAAAAGTTATGAAAGTCATTCCGAAGAGAAGGTCTTTCTGGGAGAGGATCTGGGTCGTGAGACTATTAAAGCAATCGTTTCCAAGTGGACTGAACAGCTTGAACTCGGAGAAGTCATTCGTTTTGATGACCGCTCTCAGATTCCTTTTAATACACCGTCCGAACAAAAAAAAACAGACCTTCCGGAAATACAATCCATGCTGATTCTTCCACTGGAGATAGCTGATAAGCTTGCCGGAATTATACTGCTGTTGAATAACAGGGAAACCAGCGGCTGGGAAGAAGAGGACTATACCTCGTTGCGTGTATTCTCGGAGATCATCGGCAGGTCCCTGACCCGCCGGGATCTGGAAAAACAGTTACAACTTTCCCAGAAGTTGGAGGCGGTAGGCAGGCTGGCGGGAGGTATAGCACACGACTTTAATAATATTTTAACTGCAATTATGGGGCACAGCCACCTTGCCCTCAACTCCCTTCCCAGTGATCACCCTGCTTCCAAAGATATCGCGGATATCAGTGATGCCAGTGAACGCGCAGCAGCCCTAACAAATCAGCTTCTTGCTTTCAGCCGGAGACAGATACTCAATCCGGAGATCCTGAATCTCAACGCACTGATAAAAGATATGGAAAAGATGATCCGGCGCCTGATCGGCGAAGATATTGAAATTACCACTGTCTGTGATCCCGGACTTGGCAACGTTGAGGCTGACCGGGTGCAGATAGAGCAGGTTATTATGAACCTCGCAGTGAATGCCCGCGATGCAATGCCGAAAGGCGGCAAACTTACCATTGAAACAAAAAATGTTATACATGACGGAGAGTATGTCAAGAAGCATCATGGTACCAGCCGCGGCAGGCACATCATGCTCGCTGTCAGTGACACCGGGAGCGGCATAGATAAAAAAACGCAACCACACATCTTCGAACCTTTTTTCACTACCAAGGATGTTAACAAGGGAACCGGCCTTGGACTCGCCACCGTATACGGTATTGTCAAACAGAGTCACGGTAAAATTTATGTATACAGTGAACCCGAAAAAGGAACTTCCTTTAAAATCTATCTGCCCGAAGTGGACACAAAGGTGATAGAGGATTCAGACGTATCTGCCGCTGCAAAGCCTGCTAAAGGCACAGAAACCATTCTGGCGGTCGAGGATAACGAAATTGTCCGTGATCTGCTTGATAAAAGTCTTCACTTTTTTGAGTACAATGTTTTATTGGCAGCTCATCCTGACGAGGCGATTCAACTCAGTAAAGAGCATGACGGACCGATCGATTTAATGGTCACTGATGTGATTATGCCCAAAATGAGCGGCCGGGAACTGGCAGATACATTATCCCCCTCCCGCCCTGAAATGAAAGTATTGTACATTTCCGGCTTTGCCGACAGGGCCATTGTACACCACGGTATACTGGACTCCGATGTGGCTTTTCTTCAGAAACCCTTTACCCCCGAGGACCTCGCCAATAAGATACGGGAAGTTATTGATCAATCGTGAATTGGAAATTGGAAATTGGATGTTAGAAATTGGAAATTAGAGAAAAACATTAAACGTAGCCTTTTGCGGATTGAACCTGGAAATTGGAAATTGGGAAAAAATATGAAACGTGTATATGATAGCTCCCGGATACCATTGAGTATGTTTTTCAGAACTCAGTAATTTGTAT
>CBDVBE010000085.1:0-18009 GCA_965372145.1 uncultured bacterium
TAAGGGATTTAGGGATCCATAAAGAGCCTTTTGCAATTACCTCTATGAATTAATTGTATTTCAATAATTGCAGCATTCTTGATAAAATCACACTAAATGATTTTGGATGTAAAGAATGAAAATCTCTTGTGAGGAGCCAAACGAATACAAGGTGAATTGATGAAATTAAATATTTTTCCGGACACAAAAACAATATGGAATATCCTCAATAAATTCAGGCGTAATGGGAGAATAAGAAAGTCATTGCAATGGAATAAGTTCCTCCAAATGCAGATGCATTCTATCTATGCCATGGATATATTTACTATTGATACTATTTTCAATCAACGATTCTATGTTTTTTTTATTATTTGTTTTACATCATCACTATTTCAGGGAGGCAGCGTGATGGATACAATTTTTCCATAGGACGGGGATATTAAAAAAAAGGAGAGAATTAATCTCTCCTTTTTTTTAATACGCTTTTTATCCTTTAATACGTTTCTTATCCTTTTTTACATTTTTTATCCTTTTTTACATTTTTATCCTTTTTATCTTTTTTATCCTTTTTATCTTTTTTTACACTTTTTTCATCCGAATCAAACAAGTTTGATAAATATTCAGCAGCTTCCTGAATTAGTGGATAAACCTGTTCTTGCGCTTCACAATCCCTGATCCAATCATTTTTATCTGCTGATCCGGTTAGTGCACATCCATCAATTTTTCTTGAAAAGCCCTTTGTTAACTGCATATATGCAGGCTTATACAGTTCCTTTTCTATCAGGAGCAGATTACCGTTTAAAAGATGGGTAAGTGCTTTTTTCGCCTTTTTGCGCCGGAATACTTCTTTTGGAAGATAATTTATTGTTACTATTGCATCCTGCAGTGTTTGAGTAAGAGCATCGCTATATGAAATAGCGACTATCGAGATAGTACTTGGGTCACTATCAAGCGTACCATCATTTACAATAAGATTAATAAGGTATTCACCGGCAACATCAGGAATAAGGGTAGGTTCGGTCATATCTGCATCGTACAGTACCGCTTCACTGACTTCCGGTTTTGAAACAATTACCCAATTGAAACTGAGCATATCATTGTTTTCATCGGAGGAGCTGTTCCCATTTAGATACACAGTCTCATTAATAACAACAGACTGGTTATCTCCTGCATCAGCAACCGGTTTTAAGTTTTCGAAAGTTATTATAACATTATCCGGTTCGCTTGATTCCCACTCATCACTCACAATAAGCTGTATCACATAATCGCCATACTCATCAGGAATAAAACGAGGTGTCGGAGATGCCGGATTATCCAAAACAGAAGTAAAGCCGTCCGGTTTCCGGATGATTTCCCATGCAAAAGTAATTGGATCATTATCAGCATCGTCACTCTCTGAACCATCAAGTTGAACAGAATAACCAAGGGCATATGCGACCTGCCCCTCTCCTGCGTCTGCAACCGGAGGAGAATTAAAAGTACTTACACTCACATTGTCAGGATCGCTTTGAGCCCCAAGAGCATCGGTGACAATTAGTTGAATCACATAATCGCCTATTTGTTCGATTTCAAAAGTAGTAATTGCATCACTGGGATTAGATAGCTCAGCAATACTACCCTCCGGTTTTTCTATAATTGTCCAGGCAAATGTTAATGGGTAATTATTGTCCGGATCAGTACTTCCGTTTCCGCTAAGAGTTATAATATCACCCGGATGAGCAGTCTGGTCGTAGCCGGCACCTGCTACTGGATTTTGATTAACCACTTCATTGACGACAATATTATCAAAACTCATATACACACCGCTCGCATCCAAATTTATACCAATAACAGTAACATAAACCAGGTTGCACCAGTCTGATGAAAAAACAAATGTCTCAAAATCATCTTCGCCGCCAGGGCCGTCATTAATTTTATCCAGGGTAAATGAAGCGTTAATAATACTTCCATCGTCTTTCAATCCTTCAAACGCGACTTCATCGACACTATATAACCATGCAGGATGGTCAGGTTGGAAGACTTCGGCCAGATCAATTGAATTGATTAGAAACAGACTATTATCTTCTGTTTCCAATTTAAAACCTACTTCGTAATCTCCATAAGCACAAAAGCTGGTGTTGGTACCATTGCTGCTAACCATACCACCCATCCAGGCATCCGGGAAGGCTCCAAGGTTGCTGTTTACCGGAGTAATGATAAAACCATCTTCTGAAAAGCTGGTAAAAGGATTGGGCCCCCATTCATTCAGTATTAAATCATCAAAATCGATGGTTTCAGCATGAATACCGATAGATAAACCAAGAATTACTATTCCGACAGAAAGATTTGAAATAAGTTTCATTTTTCCCTCCAAAAAACAAAGAAAATCATCGATAATTATATTATACCACTAATTATCTTATTTTTCAACTAATTTAATCGCTTAATTAGCGTTTCTATCCCGTATTCAACAAAAAAATTAGGGGAAAAATTGATATTAAATAGGTACAATTGCAGCGATTTTCATTGTGAAATGATTTTTTGGAGTGGATAAGTTTTACAATACAACGGGGATAATAATCAAGTGTAACCCGTAAGAAAAGTCTGTTAATGTTTTTTTTCTATTACATTTTAATAATAACGTATGTATTATTTTTTTCTTTACTTGAAAGATGACTTAATAATACAATTACTATGTACACGTGAACGGAGCCATACAGTAAATGAGAATTCTGATTGTTGACGATTCGATTACCATGCTGCGATTGATAGAAAAGATTTGTAAAGAAATCGGCTATGACGATCTGGTACTATGCGAATCTGCCAAAGGTGCCCTTGATATCCTCAAGGAAGAAAAATTAGACCTGGTACTTCTCGACTGGCACATGCCCGAAATGAACGGCTTTGAGCTGTTACAGATATTGAAAAGTAATACTGACCTGAAAAGTATCCCGGTTATCATGCTGACTGTGGAGGACAACATTAATAATATTTCCCGCGCTATCGAAAACGGCGCAGAAGGATATATTCTTAAACCGGTTAATAAAGAGGTATTGCTGACAAGACTAAAGGATATTGAAACAAAACATACCCTTGGTTTGAAGAATTAGAAACGTTCAAATAATTTTAAAAAATTATAATTTTTATCTCAGCATGTATCTGTTTACACACCCGCAATTTAATTATACTTGGGAAAATATATGGAAAAGGCAGTTCCCTTGCCTTCTTCAGTGCGGACCCGTATCTTTCCTTTATGATTTTCAACAATCCTGTACACGATGCTCATCCCTAAACCTGTACCTTTTCCCACCTCTTTGGTGGTATAGAAGGGGTCAAATATTTTTTTCTGTACTTCCTGAGGCATACCGGAACCATTATCCTCTATTTCAATCAACCAGGCATCTTTACTATCTCTCGTTCTTACCGTTATCACACCGTTTTCTTTAATTGCATCCACTGCATTTGACACAAGGTTAATGATGATTTGCTCTATTTCCGTTACATTACCCTGAATAATGCAGTCCTTTACAAGGTCTAATTTTATTTCAATTGATTTATTATCGATGAGATAGTCAATATTTTCTTTGAGATCTTTTATTAGTTTACTTACGTCTAAAATCACAACCTCTTCAACCCGCTTTCGAACTAATTTAAGTAAATTTTCAATTATTTTTGTGCTCCGTGAGGTCTGTTCCACAATAGCAGTGATTGATTTTCTCAGATTGTCATCCAGGTCATCCTGTCGTAATAACTGCTGGCCCCTTCCTCCAATAATAAATAGCGGATTCTTCAATTCATGGGCAATTCCGGAGAGCATGGTACCGATAACTGACATTTTCTCTGCCTGATATAATTGTCGTTCTATATCCAACAGGGTTTTTGTTTTCTCTTCGACCTTTTTCTCCAGGTTTTTATTCATTTCTTCCAGGCTCTCGGTGAGTTCCCTGACTTTAAGATGTGTTTTAACTCTGAATATAAGATCTTCCTCCTGAACCGGTTTGTTAATGTAATCATCACCACCAGCCTCCAGCGCATTTAATTTTTCCTTTGGGTCCTGTAAGGTTGTCACAAAAATAATGGGGATATGTTTTTCCATCATCTTCGATTTAATAGTCTTACACGCTTCGAATCCATTCATTTCCGGCATTTGAACATCCATAAGAATTAAGCTGGGATTATGGAGAAGAGTCTGTTCAACGGCTTCTTTCCCATTTTTGGCAGTAATAATGGGATACCCGAGAGTTTTTACTTTTTTTACTATCAATTCGCGCATAGTTTTTGAATCGTCAACAACCAGGATTAACTCCTGTGATATAATCTCATCAATATTTTTAATAATTTTAACGAGTAAATGAAGCCCTGACAAATTAAACACTTCTTGCTGTTCTTTGTCTTTTAAAATAACGCTGCAGGTACCATTTTCAGCATTGATTCTACTGTATAATTCGGCGAGGATACCGAGCATTTGAGGGCTTATTAAATGCGCCTTACTGAAATCAAAAATAAAATGCTTATCATCAAGGAGAAGCTGGTTGTTAATAGACTCGTTCAAAGAGTTCAGTGTCGGTAGTGTTGTTGTATCACCGGTCAGGGTAATTACTTTATATTTTCCTCTGGTACTTATGGAGAAAGTCTTAGCCATAATCGATTCTCTATAAACCTATTTTATATATTACTCACCTGATTAAAACTTAATTATACTATAACTAAAGCATTTATTTATAAATTCCTGACGGAATTAAATACTTTTTCAATTTTCCACTGATATTTGACCCTGAAAGGGAACTAACGATTATCACTGATCCGGCAGATCAGGAGGTTTTCCCAAATCTTTTGAGTCCGCTGCTTCATCACTTCTTATTAAGATACCCGTGACAACACCTCCGGTGAGAACAACACCGGTACTTATCAGGAAAATCTTTCTTCTTTTTGAGCTTTTCTCTTTTTTGAGAGGAATGGTCACTGTCATTCTTCCATTTAATTGTTCATAATGAAAAGGTACGTCCCGTTCTAAATGGACAATAACACCAACATAGGGTAATTCATTATCCTTTTTTATGACCGATACTTTTTTAATCGGTGAGATAGCCACTTCTTTTTCAAAGGCTTTGTTTATAAATATGTTATAAAAGTCCATGACGATCCGGGGAGGCGATTCCATCTTATACACAGAAGCAGCTTTTGGTAAGCCGGAAAAAGCTAAATTTATTTCGCAATATTCCTCCATCAAAGAGACATCCAATGAATGGATAACCGGAATATCTTTTTTTACTTCCTCAGCTTTAAAAAGTGAGACAGATTTCTTAATCGTACCGGTCTGGGTAACTGATATTATTATTTTTTTATCATAAATATAGGCTTTATAAAACGCATTTACTTTAAGAAATATCTCAACACGGGTATTCGGTATCTTATCTATAATTTTTCCTGAAATCGCAACATTCTTTATAAAGGGAACGGGGCTTTTGCCGGGAATGAGTCCCTTTTTTAATTTTGTATTTGCACAATCAATAATGATTCGTTCCGGTTCTGTCATTGCATATACCGGAAAATTGTACGGAGTTGAATTAAAGATAAGTACAATTTCGGCTTGCTTAACGTCTGCTGTATCTATTTCTATTGCAACCTGTTTTAACGTTATTAATTGCTGAGCCTGAGATAATGAAAATATGAACAGTGTATTACATAAGCTCCATAACCACAACTTCCGGCCACAGGTGAACACTTGTTTAATTTTCCTCATGATCCTCCCTTATAATATACCCATTACTAATTATACCACTTTATTCCCGTGGAAAAAAGAGTAAAGGATAGGTCATCAACACCGGCTTATTATCCGGAGAGACCTTTTTAAATTTACAGGATTGGAATTCATTCGTAACGGATTGTCGTAATTTCCTGCTTTTTATTGTACGGGATGAAATATTCAGGTTGGTAATCTCCCCGGTTGTCAGGATAATAAAGTTTACCGTTATTCTGCCGCTGAGACTTGGATCTTTCTTCTGAAGTTTTGTATACACTTTCATTATATTCGACACCGTACCGGACAGCACATTTGTTATCTCATTAAAGCTTCTGGATGAGCTTTGTGTCTGCCCCTCCATCGACTCGAGAAAATCACCAAAATCCTTCTGATATTGATCAACAACCTTATTTTCTGTTCCCCTGGAGAGTGGTACCGATTTCTCCTGAATGCTCTCCTTCTCTTTCCGCAGTTTCCTGCGTTCTTCTTTAAGCCGCGCCCATTCCTCATCCAATTTTCGTCTTTCCTCTGCCATGGTTGAGTTTTTTACAGATAATTCGCTTGTCATCCGGGCGCGTTCCTTTTTAAGCATCGTGTCAATTTCCTTTTTTTCTTCCTCCAAAAGCAGTTTTGTATTTTTTCCGAGTCTTGCTATGCTGTCTTCAACCATTTTCTGCATCTTCAGAGAAGCCCGCCGTTCAGTTTCAACCTGTTTCTCAATTTCTATAATATTTTTCTGAAATTCCGCTTCCTTTATTTTCAATTGTCCCTTAAATTCCTTTTCCCGTCTTTCCCGTTCCTTTTCAATCTTCTGTAATGCTTTATCAGCCTCCTCTGCGTTCCTTTTCTCTCTCATCTGCAATGAATCATTCTGTACCCTGATTCGTTCGCGCTCTTCGGCAAGACGTGTTTCCATCTCTTTCTGATATGCTTCCATTTCGTTTTTCTGACGGGCAAGCTGTTCCTTTTCCTGTGCTATTTCAGCTTCGATAACTTCCTTTATTGAGTCAATCTCATCCATTTTATTGTCCAGTTCTTCTGTTGCTTCATCATCAAAGAAGAAAGCTTCATCATCTAAAGATTCCTCCTCTTCCACCAGCGCCAATGCTTCCTCTTTCGCCTTTTCAAACTTCGCGATATCTTCCTGCAGGCTCTCTCTCATACGCGTGATTTCCAGCCGGGCTTTTCTGTTTTTCTCCTCCATTTCCTTTGAAAGAGACTCAATTTCTTTTTTTCTCATGGAGAGGGATGCTTTTCCTTCCGCGATTTCCCCTTCCTCCTGTTTCTGCAAAAAGTCAATATCGCTCTTCTGCTTTGCAAACCACACTTCCTGTGACTCTTTCCAGTCCGTTTTTTTCTTTTCGAGTTCATTTTCCAGGGATTTCTGTTTTTTATCAAATGCTAATTGAGCTTTCCGCAAACGCTGTTTTTCAGCTGCGAGCGTTTGCTCATGCTGCCGCCGCTCCTCGGCAAGTTTATTTTGCAGTGAGGCTTCCTTTCCCGACAGTTCCTTCTCGATGAGTAACTGCTTTTGTGCATCACTCCTTTTATGTCTTCTTTGGGAGAAGACATCTTTATAGACACCCATCTCAAGAAAATCTTCCTTATAGAGCAGCATCCCTGAATATTTCTCTGTTAACTCCCCGTTTTTAATTAGAAGCGGACGAAAAACCCATCCTGTTCCTCCCCGCTTGAGAAATATCCTGACCCAGTCACCAAACAGGTCCGTTATAAACAGATTATCTCCTGCGTGAACGATACCAACTTTTTTATATTCAACTGAGGGTCCGCTCCTTATCGTGACTCCGGTTTTTCCCTGCTTTAAGGTGGCAACGTAAGCAATTATTGAGGTGCGCCCACGGATTTTATTTCTGAGTAATCGGTCTATTTCTGCTTTACTGCTAAGTAAATCGAACCGGATCCAGCCATTCTTATTCGCTCCGATAACCACCTCATGCCATCCATGCTGCTCCCTGAGAATTTCATATACCCGTCCAAAGACAGCTCTCGCAACAATTTTTTGTACTTCACCGGGACCTTCCCGTATGTTGATTTTATCTTTATTCACATAGCCGAGTTTGATTTTCAGGACATCAAGGCCCCAACGGTTCATGGTCCCTTTAAAGTAAACTGAATATTGATTAAATAATTGTTCCTGCGCTTTACTGTCACTTATCAGATAGAGGTGTTTTCTTTTAAATTCACTCGCGGAAAAGATATTCCCCTTTTTTATCCACCCGACGACACCGCCGTGCAAGAACACCTTCTGCCACCGTTCATGTATGCCGATTATTATCAAAGGCTGACCGAATTTTATTTCAGTTATTTTTTCGGGGCTCACCGCGGGACGGAGGTATACTGCAAGTGAGGGTACCGAACAAATATATACACCCTCTCTGGCTTCCACATGAAACGAAGCCAGAAGAAAAGGTATTACCAGAGGGATTATCAGTTTTTTTATTCTCACGTTATTTAATGATCTTTGACGTTTGCGTTAAACTGGGCGGTATATTAATACCGATAGTTTCTGCTGTCTTCTGATTCAACACCAGTATCGTAACCATTGGCGGCTGTACCTTAATTGATGAAGCTGAAGATCCGTCCTGTATCTTTTTCGCGATACCCGCAGCCTGCTTCCCGACCTCCTCATAATCTATCATCAGGGCAACCAGTGCGCCCTTTTTGACAAACCGGCTCGCAGGGGCCATAAAAGGGACATTATTTTCAAAGGTAAAAAGCGCAATAAATTGAAAAGCATCATGCTTTGCGACCGTACGGTCAGGCGGGAGGTAAAGCCCGTCAATGTTTCCCTTTAAACTTCGAATGGCGTTGGGTACATCTTTATCACTTGCGACCTTCTTTTCAACCAGGGTAAAACCTGATTTTGAAGAGGCTTTTTTCATTTCAGTCAACAGACTCCCCCCCACACTCTTACTGTATACCAGGCCTATTTTTTTTATTGAAGGCACCACTGATTTAAATGCGTCAAACTGCTTTGTTACTGGTATATCCAAGGAAACACCGGTAACATTACTTCCTGAAATTCCCGATTTTTTTGGGTTCATTACCATACAGAATACTATAGGAATACCGGTACCGGCACCGAGGGCAACTTTCGTAGCGGGTGTTCCAACAGCGATAATCACTGCGCAATTCTCTGATTTAAATTTCTGACAGTGCGTTTTACCGGTTACCGTACTTCCTTTCATGTTCAATGCAATAATATCCGAACCAAATACACTCGTAATACCTTTCAACGGTGTCATCATCATTGCACTCTCCTTACTTATCAGGACACCAACTTTAGCATGGCTTCCCAGGCTAAGGACAACACAAAACATGAGTACGTTAACCGCATTCCTCTTCCACATGGCATACCCCTTGCAATTATTTTTTTCCAATTTTTATCATCTCCCGTTTTATAAAAGCAGCATCCTCCGCGTGAGGAAACAACGTTATATAGTGCTCCCAGTATTCTTTCATCTTTGCATAATCTTTCAGATAATAAGCATAGATCGAACCAAGATTATAATACGCTTTTGCAAATAATTTGTCCTGTTGAATAATCTTTTCATAAATAGCAATTGCACGGCTAAAATCTTTTTTTAACTGGTACGCATTTGCCAATCCTGTAAGTGTTTCGGTGTGCCCCGGTTTTTCCAAGAGGAAGGCATTGTACCACTGGATCGCCTGTGAATAAAGTCCAAGCTGCACCGCACAATTTCCCATCGCATACAGGACAGAGTTGTTTCCGGATTTATCAAAAGCATTTTGATACCTTTCCAGTGCTTCCTCCGGCATATCCATGAGTTCAAAAACCGATCCCAGATTGAAATAGACTTCATAGTTTGTGTTACCGTTGGCAATACTTTTCTGATAACTTTTTCTCGCTGCAGGGTAATTTTTTTGTTCGTACCAGGTATATCCCAATTTGAAAAAGAGCCCTGCTCCTTTCGCCCCGAGTTTTGCAGATTTTGTATACGCAAGCGCGGCATACTCGTATTTTTTTAGGTTCAGATACATATCACCCAGCCACTCGTACACTCTTGCATTTTTTCTGTCCCGTGCAATCAGTTTCCTGAATACCTTTTTAGCGCGCCGAAATTGTTTTTTCTGCAGGTACACCTGTGAGAGGTTCCTGTATGCTTCTTCGTAGTCAGGATCACATTTAATGATCCTCAGAAATTCCTCTTTTGCATTGGCATAATCACCCTGCTCAAAAAAACAGGCTCCCCGCGCGTTCAATGCCCATGTGTAACAGGTTGACTGGGCCAATGCTGAATCGAAATAAGCGATACCCTTAGCACACGAAAGGCACCGGCCATATAAATAATAGTGCAGGGGACTTCCGATATTTTCCTCCAGTAAATCTTTGTAGAAGGTGATTACCGATATCTTTGTTGAATCGCTGTAATTAAAACACGCGTCCTGATAGCTGCGGTGAGCGGTGAGTGATTGAGGATTATTCGAGATTTCCTGTTGGTAATACTGAATCGCGCAATTAAAATCCTTATTAAAAAGATATATTGAACCGGAATCTACCATTTCCAGGGCATGACTAAAAAACAAAGTACAGATAAGTAAAAACCAGACCGGCTTTCCATTTACCATCGCCATGTCTCTCCCGTATATTTATAACGTGTTATCGATCCAGAACAAACTGTCCAACAAGCTGTCGCAGTGCCTGTACCTCTTTATTGAGTTCCTGCATGGACTGTGCTGTCTCTGTGACTCCCAGCGAACACTGTTTTGCGGATTCAGAAATGTTATTGATGTTTTGTGATATAATTCCTATTGATGAGGATTGTTCGTTCGATGAAACAGCAATCTGGTTGATCTTTGTTTTTGAGTCAAGAACCGCCTGAGAAATATCCTCCAATGAATTTTCCGATTTATTCGATAACTCAAGGCCGTGGTTTGCCTGCTCCATACCTCTTTTCATAGCGGTAACCACCTGTAAAGATTCTTCCTGAATCGCACGGATTCTCTGACTGATATCCTTGGTTGCTTTGGTAACTTTTGTGGCAAGCCGTCGTATTTCTTCTGCAACAACTGAGAATCCCTTTCCCTCTGCACCTACCCGCGATGCCTCAATTGATGCATTGATAGCAATCAATTTCGTTTGATCTGCAATCTCAGTTATTGCTGCGATGGTGCCCCCTATCTTCTGGGAGCTTTCATTCAGTTTTTCAACAACTTCAGAGGATTCCTTAATCGAATCAGTAATTTGCACCATACTCGTTTTAGTGTCATGTACAATATCAACACCGGTATTGGAGATTACTTCCGTTTTATTCATTAAATCATTCACGTTTGACACATTATTGGAGGTTGATTCGATTGCCTCTGAAATCTGCCCGGATGAGGAGGCCACTTCATTTGATTGAAGCGCGACTTCATCAAGTTCACGGGCTAGTTTCAGGGTAGTATCTGAGACCGCTTGTGAGGCTATTGATATCTTCCCGGTGTTTTCGGCTACCTGACAGATTATTTCATGCAGTTTATCGGTAAAACGATCAAATCCCTGGGCAAGCATCCCGATCTCATCGGGTGAAGGTATATTCAACCGCTTGGTAAGATCCCCGCCGCCATCTGCCAGTTCATTTAAAAAGATGGATATTTTCTTTATCTCCTGAAATTTATCCATAAACGTATTAAATCCGGTAGCCAGATCACCCACCTCATCATTGGAATTAATATGAATCCGTTGTGTTAAATCTCCTTCTCCCTGGGATATATCATTAAGAACAGAGACGATTTTTCTGATGGGTGCTGAAATAAGCGATCCGAGCCAGAAGGCAAGCGCAAAACCACCAATGATAATAAAACTGCTGTACATGATGGTCTGTCGGATAGCAGCAGCAATATCTTTCTTCATATTATCCAGAGTAATACCTATCTGGACCGTACCAATAACACGCTTTTTTGAATCATCCTGGTTGACATTTTCTTCCCTGGTCGGCTCACTCGGCAATTCCTCTTCCTCACTCTCAAGTGCGTCATCAAAGAATTCACTTTCCAGATCTGACATGTCGTCCTCTTCTTCCGGCGGTGCTGAGGACAGAACAACCGGCATGGCAATATTAATAACGTCCTCTTCCCGGCTGTTCCTGTACTCAGTCTCTTTTTCCTCTTTTATGCCGAAAGATTTTTTTATTTTTTCAATACCGGCCCTCTCCTGGTTATAGCTGGTAATAATTTTTTCTTTATTATCGGTAATAATGCAATAAATCACATCAGGATCGTCTGTAACACCACCAATAATTTTATCGAGAATCGGTTTATCGCCGATTTGGACGCCGTACCTTGCATTATAGGCCATTAACCTGGTGATCGTTCTACCCCGGTTGATCAATTGCACCCGGATCTGCTTTTTCTGACGTTGAATAAAGGTAAAAGCCAGACTTATCACAGAAATCAGTATCAATACCATACTAACTACGATGAGTTTAAATTTCAACGTCTGTACAATACTTTTTTGTGTATCCTTTGTCACCTTCCGGTTCTGCATTATTAACTCCTTATCTGTTTTATCATCAATTATACCCACAGGGCATATACGAACGTTAGAAAGTTTACTTTCAACACGAGTTATCCTCGCAGTGGATAAGTTTCGTATGAGTTATAGTGCAATTGCATTGCCCTACAACTCAACTCAGCTCAGCTTCATGCAATTTGAAAAGAATTTTTAAATTCATCCAGGTTTTTTAAATTCTCTTTTATCACTTCGATTTTATTATCAAGCTGACTGAATTTAAGCAGGGTTATTTGAGTATCAGATTTGAGCTTATCAAAATGATCAATGGATGTTTTAATCGTTTTGCTGAAGATTTCTCTTTTTATATTTACCGTATCCATTAATACACAAAGATTTCTGATTTTTTCAAAAGCAGCCTTATTCACCGTTGCAGCTTTGAGAGACTGTTCATTAATTATCTCAAAGAATTTTTCAACTTTTTCAGTGTCCTTAGAACCAATTTTTAAACTCTTTTTCGTTGATTTAAGATTTTTGGATAGTTCAGAAATTCTATTTTCTGCAAAGGTTGAAACACCGTTGCTGGTATGGGCGATTGTGCTTATTTTCTCGAGTACATTTTCAACTTCCAAAATCAGGGTCTGGTAATTCCTCTCATTTGTCTGCTTTTGAGCCGCATCAATAGATGCATTAAGTTTTACCAGGCCGGATTCCGTCGATATACTTGCCATAGATTCATGTATTTCACTTATATTCTGCGATAACTCCTGAAAATCACCCAATACACTGTCCAGATTATCGGTAAGAAAAGAAAAGTCGTCCATATCGTCAGCTATTTTACTTATAAGACTTTTATAGCCTTTTATCTTATTGGTTTTGTCATTATTTGTTTTATCGGCTTGTTCCATTGCTATAAGGTCACTATTTGCATTAACATTCAAATCTGAAAATTTTCTTGCCAGTTCTATTGTTTCATTTCTTACACTTTCAAGGTTTTGACCAATACTGGCTAAATAGCTGACTTCTGATTTGAATTCATCCAACGCCTCCTGCGTAGCGATCACAAGCTGATCCAACTGCTTAACCAGAAGTGCTGACAATTTCCATAATCCGCCAATACTCTCTCTAAAAAACTTCATCATTTCACCCAATTCAAATGAGAGGCCATACGGTAATACATCGTCAGGATCTTCTTTAAAGCGCTGGGTAAGATCCCCTCTGGAAATGCTGCGGATTTTATCCATCAGCATGTCTATGGAACTATTTAATCTGCTTTCGAGGTATTTGTTATACAGAAATGCGATACAGAGGGCTATGGCACAATTAACAAAATAAGCCATTCGCGCATCGGTAATAAATTTTTCGTGTATCACCCAATTCGCGGATGTAATGGAAACAGCACAAAGAATGAATACAAAAAGGACTTTCCTGTTTATTTCTCTGTCTATCATACCTATGCCTGCCTTATAGTCTGAGTTAACGTAGCAGCAATAAGATTATTTACATCCATGATATTAAACGTTTCTTCCACACCTGCACTCACGGGAAAGAACGCACCCCATTGTATAAGTTGTTGTGGTATATCACTCGATTTTTCGAGTGATGGAAATTTCATCAGATCGATTAGTCTACTGATAAGCAGCCCGACAATACCTTCCGCAGTTTTAAGAACGACAATTTTTTTTATTGGTACCATCGGATCCCTTATGGTAAGCAGATCGAGTACCGGAATGATGTTGCCTCTAACGTTGACCATACCGAGAAAAAAATCAGGGCTGCCCGGCAAGCGCGTAATCAACGTTGTTTCAAAAACTTCCTGTACAAACTCGGTAGCAATACCGACACGCACTTCGCCAATTATCACACCCAGGTACTCACCCGATACTTTTTGGTCCATAGCCATATATCTAAACCTCTATTTTCTGACCAAGCGCCATCAAATGGTTACAATTAACAATCAACTCTATACTGCCGTCACCCATGATGGTGGCGCCATTTACTTCATGTATCGCAAAATTGTTCACGTACGTTCCTAATGGTTTGATTACAACTTCATGCTGCTGAAGAACATTATCAACTAAAAGGCCCGCTCTTTTTTCTACCTCGCCAATAACGATGATATAGCCGCTTTCACCATGTCCGGAGCCATTCTGTTTATACTTGAAAACATCTTTTAAGTGTAATAATGGCAGAGTAAATTTATTCCTGAACAAAAATTTCTTTTCTTTTAAGGTGATTTGAAAAACACTTTTCGGCACCTTGATAATCTCTACAATAGCATCCTGCGTAATGAGATAGCGTTCATGCCCTATCTCAACTTCAAGACCAACCATAGTAGCTAAGGTAAGGGGCAATTTAATCTTAACGACCGTACCTTCCCCGGGCTCTGAATCAAGTTCAATAATTCCATTTAACTTGGCAATGCTGTTCTTTACCACATCCATACCAACACCGCGGCCGGATACGGCCGTTACTTTCTCAGCGGTAGAAAAACCAGGCAAAAAGATCATATTCAGGATATCCCCCTTCACCATAGTTTGTGCCTGTTGTTCGGTAATAAGGCCTTTATCAATTCCCTTTTTTTTAATTATTTCAGCGTCAATACCATTTCCATCATCCCTGATCTCAATAACGGCAAAATTACCTTCATAGAATGCCGAAAGATTTATCATACCCTTGGGATTCTTTCCCCGGGCTTCACGAAGATCAGGTGTTTCAATACCATGGTCACACGAGTTACGCACCATATGTATAAGCGGATCACCGATCTCCTCAACAATCGTATTGTCAAGCTCCGTATCCTCACCGGAAATAATCAGATCGATCTTTTTTCCGGCTTCACGCGCCAGATCACGTACTACACGGGGATATTTGCTGAACACTTTACCGATGGGCTGCATACGAGTCGACATTACTCTCTGCTGGAGATTTGAGACAAGGAAACCAATCTGTGCATTGAACTCATCTAAAAACGCTTCTACCTCACCCGTATACAATCCCTGTTCCAGTTGCTGCGTGAAATTAAGCAGACGGTTTTTATTCAGTACCAGTTCTCCCGTAATATCAATGAGTGTGTCAAGTTTGCCAACATCAACCCGGATGGTAGTCGCTGCAGGTCTCTTCTGAGGGGCCCCGGCGGGGGTCGGGCCTGCTGCTTTTTCTTTTTTCTGCCGCTTTTTGAGCGTGTCATATTTTTCATCCAGGACCAGCTTCAATTCTTTTTTTATATCAGTTGTATCAACCTTACTGACAATCCCCTTTTTAATATCGGCAAGGATGAGTTTTATTATATCTACTGAGCGGAGCATAACATCCATCAGTTCAGGGCGGATTTTCATCTTACCGTCCTGAACTTTCCGTATAACATTCTCTGTTTTATGGTCAAGTTCTTCCAGTTTCTCAAAACCGAGCGCCCGTGAATTACCTTTGAGGGTATGTAAAGATCTGAATACTGTATTGACAAGCTCACTGTCTTCCGGTGATTCCTCAAGGCTTACCAAATCCTGATCAAGCTGTGAAAGCAGTTCTTCTGTTTCAACAATAAATCCCTCAACAATTACCTTCATATCATCATCGAATTCAAGCGTTTCTTCGGTTTCTCCCTCACTCTTTCCCTTGAGGACCTGCTGCAATTGGGCAACAATGGGGGCCAGGTCACGGGGTCTTTTTTTACGCTCTTTTACATCCAGCAGCAGAAGTTTTATCATGTCCACTGCTTTAAAAATGACATCTACCGTTGAAGATGTAAGATCCAGCTCTCTGTCACGGACTTTTCGGATAACATCTTCGGTTTTATGAACCATTCGCTCCATAACCTCAAAACCGAGGCCGCGCGAATTACCTTTCAGCGTATGAAAAATTCTGAATACCCTGCCAACGAGTTCCATGTCGTCAGGATTCTCATCAAGACTGACCAGGTCCTGTTCAATCTGTTCAATATATTCATCCGATTCTATAATAAAGCCGTCAACAATTTCCTGCAGGTCATCGTCAATAACCAATTCCTCTTCCCGGTCAACACAGTCCTCATTGTCTTTGTCCTTTATATCATCAGCGACTGGTTCCGATTTGCCAATTACATCATTATCTGCAGACTTCATCACCAACAGAAGTGAAATTTCTTCACCAGCCATTTCAAATTTCATTACGATACCGGGAAAATCCGTTTTTGTTGTAAAATTCTTTTTTAGTCCCTTTGCTATACGGGGAATATCAAGGACGAATCCATAATCGGTACAATCAAGTTTGGTTTTAACGGCTCCGGTCACCTGGTTAATCAATTCACCTAATGAATCCTGAATAACCGTTTCGCTCAGCTCTTTTTTCTCTAATCCGGTCAGTTTCCCGGATATTTCTTTAATTAGTTTTTTGGGGAAGGAAAGGGCAGCAGTCCCATCAGCATGGTAAGCAAAGTCCAATATGCCGGTGAGGGCATTTTCGCACAGGTGGTTATTCTTAACTGCAGTTGACACATGTTTAACCGTATAGCCTGTAATTGTCTTCAGAACAGACTCAGTAGATTCAATAAATATTCCTATTATGTCATTGTGCCGGTTATGTATCATTTTTTAATTTTTTCAATTACCTGGCTTCTAAATTTCCCAGGGGTGAGTGGTTTTACCAGATAACCACTTGCACCATTTTTCAGGGCCTCAAGAACACGTTCCTTCTCAGCTTCGGTTGTTACCATAATCACATCAATTTCTTTTAAAGCAGGATCAGATTTAATTTTTCTTAATACTTCAATACCGCTCATTTCGGGCATATTCCAGTCAAGAAGGATGACATCCGGTAAACCATGGACAGTCGCAAGTATATTTAATGCGTCTTTCCCGTCTTCAGCTTCAACAATATCGGTATACCCTGCTTTTTTCAGATTCAACGCTTCAATTCTTCTCATGGTAATTGAATCATCAACAATCATAATCTTCATACATTGACCCTTTAATTCGATATAGATATTATTCCAGAGTTATGATTTTACCTTTCAGCAAACTACCCCCATTAATCGGATCAGGTAAATCTGAATAAGAAATCATATATAATACTAAGAGTACCTTCATATTCTAATAATTTCAATATTTTAATGATCGGCTCTCTATTTTACATTCATTAAAACTTTGACACGCCATAACTTTTTTTATTCCAATACGTTATATTGCGATTTGTTAACGTTTTCCTGCAACAACGGCACTCTTTTTTATTGACTCACAGTAGGTTTAGTGATACAATATAGCGGAAGATATTTTTAATAAGTGACGTTGATATTATGAAAATAATGGTGATTGACGACTCCGCTACAATGAGGAGATTAATAGCAAAGTCTCTGAAAATAATTGGCTATTCTGAAAGACAGATAGCTATGTGTGAATCCTGCAAATACGCATTAGAATTGCTCAATTTACATTCATCAGGTGGTTTTAATTTAATATTACTTGACTACCATATGCCTGAAATGAATGGGCTGGAATTTTTAAAGAAATTGAAGCAAGGCCCGCATAAAGATATTCCTGTAATCATGCTTACCATGGAACAGCAGAAAGAAAGAATCATTCAGGCGATTAAAAACGGCGCAAGTGAGTATATTGTAAAACCTCTTGATACAGAAATATTAAAAGAAAAGATTGATATAGTATTCTCTCAAAAAAAAGAAAACACATAAAAGACGAATGAAATGGAATAAATACCAATCCATCCCACACATTATCTCACTAACTTCATCTTCCGCGTTTTGCTGTATAATTTGTTACTGTTCTTCTTATTCCTGACCACGAGATGGTATATATAGGTCCCTGATGCCATATCCCTGCCGAGCCCCTGTCTGTCGCGTCCA
>CBDVBE010000086.1:0-18000 GCA_965372145.1 uncultured bacterium
ATAAATGTTGATTTTTATTATTTCGCTTTTTATCCGGCAAATATTTTTCCTTTATTTTTTTTAAATTAAAGCGGCGGTGTACGGACTTTTCCGATTATTATCGGATCGACGGAATCGAGTGCTATAGCAATAAAGTCACTGAGTATCGCCTCAGACCGCCCGTTGACTATTGATCTTACGAGGCTTGTTATGGAGGAGCTCGGCGGTTCGCTGCAGCGCGTTGTTATCAATGACCTTATAGAAAATGTATTTTATGCACAACTGCATGTTGCCACCGGGAAGTCGATGCATATTATTGATTGCCGTTCGAGTGATGCGATAGCTCTTGCGCTACGCTGCGAATGTGATATTTTTGTAGAGGACAGCGTGTTTGAGAAAAATAATGACACCTATTATTTGACCGATAAAGATAAACTGAGAAAAAATATCGCTGATATTGATACGCTGGATTTCGGAAGATATTACATAGAGTAAAGGGTTTGTGATTATGTCACGAATTGTGTTATGCATATGTGTTGTTGTGGGTAGTATATTTGCGAAGGCGTCTAAAGAGGTTACATTTGAAAAAACATTTTCACGTGCGAAGAAGGTTTATAGTGCCGGGCAGTATGACTCGACGATAGTAATAATCAGAGAATATTTAAAACGGCATGGCAGAGAGAAAACAACAGAATCTTTAGTGCCGCTTCTGATGGAAGCTCTCATCCGCGAAAATGATATATCCTATTTTAAAAAACTACTCAGCATTTACCAACGCAAGTTTCCTGATTCAGAATTCCTACCCCGCCTGTATTATCTTGATGGCATTGTAAAAGCACGTGAGCAGGAATATAAAAAGGCGATCCTTGCGTTTTCCGCAGCGATGGATAACGGATTGGCCGGTGACCTGGATTCACTGGCAATACTCAATGTGAAAAGGATCTGTAAACAGGGTATTACCGCAAATGGATTAAGCAGGCTTGTACGGTCAGGGAACCTTAATCCGCGGCTCACAGAAATAGTTGCCTATTATATAATTGCAAAACTGTATACCTCTGGCCAGGCAGCAAAAGCAAAAAAACTTGCAGAAGGGTTCAGGAGGAAATATCCCCGTTCACCCTATAACTCCCGGGTGAAAAAGATATTGAGCAGGTCAAAGAGTATTCAGAAAAAAAATATTCAGATTGGCCTTTTAGCACCGGTTTCAGGGGACAATGCGGATATTGGCAAATTTGTAGTACAGGGTGTTCAGCTGGCTGTTGATTATTACAATAAAAGCCAAACCCCGCCTATTGAGCTGGTGATTATGGACACACGAGGTAACATGGTGGAGACGGCACGGAAAGTACGGGAGTTGATTGATGAACATGAGGTGCCGGTTATAATCGGGCCGGTGTTAAGCACGAACGCAACCGTTGCAGCTTCTGCTCTTATGAGCGACCATGATGTTGTTATGGTTACGCCGACAGCCACCGATGATGGTATCGCCCGGCTTGGCCGGAATATCTTTCAGATGAACGTTACCCTCGGGATTCTCGGCAAGCGGATTGCGCGGTATGCTATTGAGAATCTTAACATTAAAGAATTCGCCGTTATTGCACCAATGACTGAATATGGAAGAATCCTTACAACAAACTTTAAAGAAGAGATTGAACGATGTGGAGGGAAAATAGTGGTTCAGGAACACTTTGATGAGGGAACGAATGATTTCAGGATTCAATTTGAGAGTCTGCGGAGTAAATTGGCAGAACGCAAATGGGAACAGATGGCTTTAGAAGGCCGGCCTGAATATGGGAAAAATGCGAGAGATCGCAGGGCTAAGGATGCGTATCTTAAAGATTCAACCATTGAAATCGGAGGGCTTTTTATTCCATCAGAATCTGAAGATGTGATTAAGATTGCTTCACAGGTGTATTTCCATCGTATCAGGACACAACTGCTCGGCTCAAACGGCTGGCATACGAATGCAACCATATTAGGGGGGAAACGCTACGTTGAAAGTGCCATTTTCTCGACGAATTTTGAGACTGATATGACCAATGAAAAGTGGAAAACCTTTTCAAAGCGTTTCTGGGACCGGTTTAAAGAGAATCCTGACCGCGTTGCTGCAGCGCTTGGGTATGATGCAGCCAATCTGGTACTTGAGGCGTTCAAGAACGGTAGTGACTCTGATGCTGTTGAGGCATTACTTCGATCGGTAAAGAATTATCACGGGGTTTCCGGCATGATATCCTTTGATAATAACGACGGTGTTAATTCAGAAGCTGCTATTTTAAAAATCAGTAACAAGAAGTTTATACGCCTGCAATAACTTAGAATGGGAGTGATGGAACCACTAAAGCGCATTGGCATCTGCTTAAATGTCTGAGCAGTGGCTATAAATGTCATCCTAAGTGCAGTCGAAGGATAATTCCTTAATATCACTTGAATATAGTAGATGCTTCGACTACGCTCAGCATGACATTTATAGTTCGTAACCGTTCACAGGTTCAGGGTTCCCCGTTCAATGGTTAAAATCGCTTTTTTCTATAAAAAAACTTTGTGATGATGCTTGTGTAAACATTTTTTAATTTTGGATTTTGGATTTTGGATTTTGGATTTTTTCAATCCCCAATCCGCATTCCCCAATCCGCAATCATACAATTTTGGATTTCAACCTTGAACCTTGAACCTTTGAACCCGTGAACGGTTACTATAGTTCTTTATTATAATCAAGAGCTTTACTTGACGCTTAGGTGCTTGAGCGGGGGCGCTGAATAAACCTGCACGATCGCACTATCAATACTACAGAATTTATTATTATGGGTACACTTTTCTATTTCATCAAAGAAACATTCAGGGGGTTTCTGCAGGCGAAACTCATGACCTTCGTCTCTATTGTGACCATCGCAATCACTCTCTTTTTTCTCGGCTGTGTCGGCCTGTGTGTTTTGAATATCCGCCTCTGGCTGGTGGAAGCATCAAAGCAGGCCAGTGTGGTGGTATATCTTGAAGATACCGTGTATAATGATTCTTCTCAATGCGCAGATATTGTGCATAATATTACCCGGCTTCCTTCGGTTGATTCAGTATTTCTTATTGACAAAAACGAAGCGTGGAACCGGTTTGAAAAGCTGTACGGGGCACGTATGCTTGATGCTGTGGATGACAATCCGCTCCCTGCCTCAATAGAGATTATGCTTAATAAAGAGTATGTGTATCGCGATGCAGCGAATGCATTTAAAAATGAGTTGGAGCAGTTTAGTGGTATCGAAGGAGTACAGTATTCGCAGGAGTGGCGGAATGTTCTCAGGCGATTTAACCGTATATTTACCTGGGGCGCAGTTATAATAATACCTTTTTTATTGTTGGCACTCCATTTCATGATTGCGAATACCGTTAAATTGACCATTTATGCCAGGAAAGACCTTATAATCAACATGCATTATGTTGGTGCTACGGAATTTTATATAAAGACCCCGTTCGTTTTAGAAGGTGTATTGCAGGGAGTTATCGGGGGATTTTTTGCTGTAACGGGTCTTGCCCTCCTGAAGTTGTTTTTATACCACTTCCTACTGGATTGGGGAGATAATTACCTTTATCTCATCATTTTTTCTGTCGGGGTTATATTCGGATGGATCGGAAGCATGAGTGCAGTTCGAAGATTTTTAGTATAATACCGGTAGCACTTGTGATCTGGATGTCCCATTGCTCTGCCCAGGATGCCGATAAGAGCCTGGTGAAGCACTATGACAAAAAGATTAAAGCGAAGAGCGTTGCTATCGATTCAATAAAAAGCGAACTGATACGGGGAAGGAAACGGGTGCAAGAGCTTGACAAGAAGGAGGGCGTGTACCTGGAGCGGCTTGAAATACTTGAAAAGAATGTTGAGAACTCGTACGTTTTCCTGAAAACTGTTACCGGGCAGATAGATACTCTTGCCGTACACATTGAGCTTCTTAACGATTCTCTGGTGATTGTTTCCGGTGAACTTAAAGAGCGGCAGTTGAAGATGAAGCAGCGGTTACGGGATATCTACAAGACGGGACAACCGAAAATGATTGAGATTATTCTTACCTCACAAACGGTATCCGATATGCTGCACCGGATTAAATATTTTCAGGAGCTGAACCGGTATGACAGACAACTCCTGCAGGAAATTGACAGTACAAAGATGGTGGTAACAAATCATAAACTGCAACTGGAAAACGAACAGCAGGAGCTGGTTGCATTAAGAACAGGCAAGGAACAGGAAACTGCGGCTTTGAAGAAGGAGCAGAAAAAGCGTAAAAGTGTTCTCGCTGAAGTGCAGGATGAGAAAAAGGCCTATGTCGCAATGGTTAAAGAATTGGAGCTTGCTCAGGAGGAGTTGAATCTCCTGGTGAAACGTCTTGAGAAGAAGCGGAAAGAAGTAAAAATCGAGTATGAACGGGGATTACAGATTGTTTTTGAAAAAAGACAAGGAAAACGTCCCTGGCCCGCTGATGGAACGATAATCAGGGAATATGGCAAGATTATTCATCCGGTGTATAAGACGGTGACTATGTGTAATGGTGTTGATATCAAAGCTCCAAAGGGGGATAAGGTTTTCAGCGTAGCTCCGGGCACAATCGATTATATCGGCTGGATGCGTGGCTATGGAAAGTTTATAATTGTCAATCATTTTGGCGGGTATCTCACTATTTATGCGCACCTTGACAAGGTGAGTGTCGCTCAGGATCAGGATGTGAAATACGGGGAAGAACTTGGGGCTGTCGGTGAGACCGGTTCGCTGACAGGACCCAAGCTCCATTTTCAAATCAGGCAGTCATCAGAAACCCTTAATCCTCGTAAGTGGCTCGAAAAAAAGGAGTAAGTGTGCCGAAGAAACTGGTATGGAAACGGTTGGTGGGACAAAAGAGGATTAAAGATACCCTGGGTGCGGCGTTTGAGAATAATGCCCTGGGACATGCATATCTTTTCAGCGGGCCTGCCGGAGTGGGCAAATTTCAAACCGCTCTGGAGCTCACTTTCGCATTATTGTGTACTTCCGAAGAAGAGGTGCCCTGTTATACCTGTGACTCCTGCCGGCATGTAATGACCTTCTCTCATCCGGATTTTCACTGTGTGTTTCCCGTGACACTGGAGCGGGAGCATAAAAGCGGTGGCGAAAGCAACAAGCTCAGTGAAAAGGGGTGGCAATATATTGCCGAACAAACGCGTTTAAAGATACAGAATCCATATTCCATGGCGGAATCGCGGTTGCCTAACATACCGGTTGAGTGGGTCAGAGAGCTTAATCATTCTATTGTGCGGGGAACGATACGGGGAAAAGTAAACGTAGCGATACTCTGTGATGTTGACGTTATGCAGGCAGCTTCAGCTAATGCAATGTTAAAAACGCTGGAGGAACCGCCACCGAATACAATACTGTTTCTGCTGACGCAGCGTCCCCATGCGGTGCTGCCAACCATCCGTTCCCGCTGTCAGATTGTGCGATTCGGCAATGTCGCGGCAGATGATTTGACACAGGCACTTTGTAAAGCGGTATCACTGAATCCTGATGATCCGAAGGTTATCCATGCCGTCGCAGCGGCCGCAGGATCATTCGGGAAAGCACGGTCACTTATTGAGGAGTCGCTGGATGTTTTTGCCGCACAGGCGGAATTACTCTGGGATTTATGTGTGCAGGAAGCTTCACTGCACACAGTAACCGCTGCGTTGGAGTCAATCACTCAGGAGCATCTCGGCGGCGGCTATGATTATGCTGCGGGAGAAAAGCTGTTAATTGCATTTCTTCATATAATCCGGGCAACCTTTTTTCACGGTATATCGGGCACTCAAAAGTATATTACTGTACTATCATCTCAACGAACAGCAGTGCCGGTAACGGTTGAGACAGCACAACGGCTGAATACAACCTGCGAACAGGCAATTGCAGCAGTGCGGGCACGGGGAAATGTGCTCCTGGTGTTGAGTACCTTTTTTATGTCAATTACGGAGATTATGCATGGGGAAAAATAATAAATTAGCAGAGGTCGTTTTTAAAGGCGAACGGCGTGCGGTGTATCGAAACCGTAATGAGCTTGATATCAATGAAGGCGACTATGTTATTGTTGAAGCCGACCGTGGCCGGGATATGGGGCGGGTATCATTCGTCGGTGAGCTGGTTCGTTTAAAACGAGGCAAGGGAGAGACAAAAGGAGTCGAACGCCTTGCAACGGAAGAGGACCTGGAAACGTTTAGAAAAAATAAGGAAAAAGAGAAGGAAGCGTTTAAACAGTGCAAAGAGAAAATTACCAAGTTTAATCTCGACATGAAGCTGGTTGATGTAGAACAGCAGTTCGACGGCAGTAAGATAACGTTTTATTTTACCGCGGCACAACGTGTTGACTTTAGGGAGCTGGTGAAAGACCTGGCATCAGTGTACCGTACACGGATTGAATTGCGTCAGATCGGCGTCCGTGATGAGGCTAAACGGATTTGCGGCATGGGTATCTGTGGACGGAAACAGTGCTGCAGTGCCTTCCTTACTGAATTTGAACAGATAACAACCCAACTGGCAAAGAATCAGCAACTGTCATTGAATCCGACAAAAATTTCCGGGAACTGCGGCCGGTTGCTCTGTTGCCTGCGTTTTGAAGAAGACACCTATATCGAGACTTTCAAAAAGTTCCCACCCCAGGGAACGGAAGTCGTATTTGATAAGAGAAAAGGCACATTGTCTTTTATTAATATTTTTACTACTATGGGACAGGTTCGTTTTGAGGACGGCGGTTTCTCCTGGTATTCGCCACATGATTTAAAAAAGGGAATGGTTGCACCGAATGAAGAAAGAAAAAATAAATAATAAGCAGGAAGGAACACTGTTGGTTACCAGTGCGCTGCCTTATGCAAACGGTGATATTCACCTGGGGCATCTTGTTGAGGTCGTGCAAACCGATATCTATGTTCGCTATAAAAAGATCACCGGCCGCAGGACCTTGTATGCCTGCGCGGACGATACACACGGGACGCCGATACAGTTGAGCGCTCAAAAAAGGGGTATAACCTGTGAGGCACTTATCGATGAAGCCTGGAAAAGTCACGTAAAGGATTACGCAGGATTTTCGATCGGTTTTGATACCTATTATACCACAAATTCTCCAGAGAACAGGAAGTGGGCGGAATACATATTTGCCAAGTTACAAGAACAGGGTTTGATTGTTGAGAAGGAGATTGAACAATATTACTGCGAAAATTGCGGACGATTTCTTCCTGACAGGTTTATCACCGGTACCTGCCCAAAATGTGACGCTGAAGAGCAGTACGGAGATGTGTGTGAATCCTGTGGTGCGACTTATGATCCGACTGATTTGAAGAATCCGCGGTGCATTTCCTGCAACAACAAGCCGGTGTTGAAGACCTCAGACCATTTCTTCGTGCAGCTTGCGAAATCGGAACAGTTCCTTCGTGACTTTCTCACGAAAAACGATGTGCTGCAGGAAGATATGCGCAATTTTGTCATGCACTGGGTTGAAGAGGGGCTTCGGGAGTGGTGTATTTCCCGTGACGGGCCCTATTTCGGATTTGAGATTCCCGGCACGAAGAATAAATACTTCTATGTATGGCTTGATGCACCTATCGGTTACATTGCCTCTACAGATAAGTGGTGTCAGGACAACAACGAGGATGTTGATGCGATCTGGCAGAAGCAAGGGCCGGGTGAAGTGGTGCATTTTATCGGAAAGGATATTGTCTATTTCCATACCCTGTTCTGGCCGGTAATGCTTCAAGCGGCATCGCTGAAACTTCCCTCAAAAGTTTTTGTGCATGGATTTTTAACCGTGCAGGGTGAGAAGATGTCTAAAACCCGCGGCACCTTTATCCTCGCTCGCGACTATCTTGAAAAAGTGAAACATCCCGCAGCCACCGAATACCTGCGGTTTTATTATGGATCGAAGTTGTCAAATAATTCTGCGGATATTGATCTGAATATTGATGAATTTTGCAACAGGGTAAATACCATGCTGGTGAACAATATCGGCAATCTTCACCACCGTACCTTTGTTTTCCTCGATCGGTATTTTAATGCCACGGTGCCGGATGTCGAGTGGGATACTGAACTGGCAGAGGCTGTTGAAAAAACAGCATCTGATATTAAACGGTGTTTTGAGAATGTTGAGTTCAAAACGGTCATCGAGAAGATACAGGCTCTTGGCAGTATGGGAAATAAGTATTATCAGGACACCAAACCGTGGGAACTGGTAAAAACAGATAAGGATAAAGCTGCCCGGGTGATGGTCACTTGTGTCAATCTGGTTAAAGCGTGCGCAGTTTTTCTGAAACCATTCATTCCGAATCTGGTTGCCGCAATTGAAAAACAGTACACTACTGAATTCTGCTGGGATGACTATCGTTTTTCTATGCGTAATGTGGCAATGGGTAAAACAGAGAAACTGGTAAAACCTATAGAAACGAGTGAATTTGATGCGTTATTCGGGAAGACTGCGTCTGAAACAGGGCAGGACCGGGAGCACATTGATATCACTGATTTTCAGAAAATAGACCTCCGGGTTGGCACCATAGCCGAGGCAGAACGAATTGAGAAATCTGATAAATTGATTAAGCTTACCGTTGATACCGGTAAAGGCAATCGGCAGATTGTCGGCGGTATTGGTAAAGCGTATGCACCCGAGGACCTTGTCGGAAAACAGATAGTTTTTATTGCAAATCTGAAACCGGCCAAACTCATGGGGATCACATCAGAAGGAATGGTTCTTGCTGCGGTAAAAGGAAAAAAAATGGCGTTGATTACACCTGATTCGAGCATAGCGGCAGGGACGTCGGTTTCATGACTGAATACAAGGCTACACATGAAGTAATTACAATAAAAGATGCAGACACTGCTGTTGTGGATCGCCTTGCGGCTGAACTCGGAGTATCGCAATTACTTGCCAGGATACTGGTCTGCAGGAAACTCTCAACCTTTGAAGCATGTAAAAAATATTTCCGCCCTGAGTTGTCTGATTTCCACGACCCTTTTCAATTTGAGCATATGCAGAAGGCGGTAGACCGTATCATTGCCGCAATTAACAATCATGAAAAAATCGTGGTGCATGGCGATTATGATGTGGATGGTGTCACTGCGACGGTATTACTTATCCGTGTGCTTAAAAAAATGGGAGCAGTGTGTGATTGTTATCTCCCGAATCGTTTGACTGAAGGGTATGGTATATCGATCGAAGGTGTCGATGCCATTTCCCGGCAGCAGGGGCAGGTGATCATTACGGTTGACTGCGGGATTACTGCCCACAAGGCAATAGCGCATGCGGAGAAGCTTGGTATTGATGTCATTGTTACCGATCACCATGAAGCACACGAGGAACTTCCCGACGCCTGTGCTATTCTTGATCCAAAAGTTGATGGGTGTGACTATCCCGATAAATATCTTGCCGGTGTCGGTGTGGCGCTGAAGCTCTGCCAGGGATTGGCGCTGGCATCAGAGTATACCGATTCCATCTGGATGGATCATTTGGATATTGTATCGCTGGGCACGGCTGCTGATATTGTACCGCTTGTCGGTGAGAACAGAATTATCGTCACCTATGGCTTTAAACAGCTTGCTGACACTCAAAGCATCGGCTTGCGGAAGCTTATTGCCTTTCAAGGTATAGCGGGAAAGGAACTCTCAACCAGTGATGTCGTCTTTAAACTCGCCCCCTGTATCAATGCGGCAGGACGGTTGGGTGATTCTATGCGCGGGGTGAAACTGCTCCTGTCGGAAGATGAAGCGGAGGCAGAACTTTATGCCAAAGAACTGGTGGAGATGAATCAAGAACGTCGTGCGCTTGATGCCTATGTACAGGATCAGGCTTCAGCCTGGATACTCGATAATATTGACCTGAATCGCGAACACGCCATTGTTGCGGGCGAGGCAGACTGGCATGCCGGGGTCATTGGAATTGCTGCATCGAGAATGGTAGAGAAGTTCTGTCGGCCGACCTTCCTGTTTTCAATCGATACTGACGGCCTTGCCAGAGGGTCCGGAAGAAGCGTTCGCGGTTTGCATCTCCTGGATGCCTTGAGCGAGTGCCGTGACCTCCTTCAAACCTATGGCGGGCATGCGGCTGCAGCCGGGGCGAGTGTTAAAGCAGAAAATCTCCCCCGTTTCAGAGCGCGGTTTAATGAAGCGGTCAGCAGGCGTATTTCACTGGAGGAACTGGTACCCAGGGTATATGCGGATGCTGAGATAGAGGTGGCTCAGTTGACACCGAAATTTTTCAATATTCTGAAACAGATGGAACCCTTTGGCCCGGGAAACATGCGGCCGGTTCTTTTATGCCATGATCTGCGCCATCGGTACGAACCGCGTATCGTGGGCAAAAAGCATCTCAAGATGACCGTGACAAAGGAAGGCCAGGTTATGGATGCCATCGCATTTAATTTCGGCGAACGATTTGATGAAATAAAATATTCTGATAATTTTTCGCTGGCGTTTTCACTCGAAGAGAATACCTGGAATGGCAGGACAACTTTGCAGATGAAAGTGAAAGGGATTGCCCTATGAAAATGTGGGACGGCAGGTTTTCCAAACCGACTGATACACTCATGGATACGTTTAACAATTCACTGCTTATTGACATCGTGCTTATAGAGGATGATATACGGGGAAGTATTGCCTGGGCACATGCCCTTGAAAAGACCGGAGTCCTTTCCGCAGCGGAGACCGGTAAAATTGTAGATGGATTGAAAACGATCCTTGATGATTATAACAGCGGAGCACTGACATTCCAGCAAACGGATGAAGATATTCATATGGCGGTAGAGCGGATACTGGTTGAACGGATTGGCGAAGCAGGTTCGAAGCTCCACACCGGACGGTCACGAAATGATCAGGTGGTAACCGATTTCAGGCGCTATATTAAGCGGTCTCTGCACGATGTTATTGAAAAAATAACCGCACTGCAGGAAATATTGCTGCAGCGGGCTGAAGATGAAAAAACAGGTGTTATGCCGGGATATACCCACTTGCAGCAGGCACAGCCGGTATGCATTGCCCAGTACTGGCTTTCATTTATTTTCCTTCTTGAGCGTGAGAAAAAGCGGTGTGTCCAGGCTGCTGAATGCGCAGACTGTATGTCGCTTGGCGCGGGCGCCCTTGCAGGGAGCGGGTTTGCCATTGACCGCGACGCACTTGCAAAGGAACTTGGATTTTCAAAGGTGTCGGAAAACAGCATGGATGCGGTTGCTTCCCGGGATTTCGTTCTCGAAACCCTTGCGGCCTGTGCATCGTTGGGGATTCATTGCAGCCGGTATGCCGAGGATCTGATTATATGGTCATCACGGGAATTCGGTTTCATTGAACTTGATGATGCGTGGGCAACCGGGTCGAGCATGATGCCGCAGAAAAAAAATCCCGATTCACTGGAACTCATTCGCGGGAAAAGCGGCCGATTTGTTGGAAATTATACCCGTTTTGCCACTACCCTCAAGGGTGTAGGATTGGCCTATTACAAAGACCTGCAGGAGGATAAAGAACCGGTTATTGACAGTATAACCCAGATGATTCTTGTATTGTCTGTTTTTTCCGGGGTTATTAAAACGCTTACCGTTAACACTAACACGATTGCTGACAAACTGGACCCCTTTCTTTATGCCACCGATGTAGCTGATTATCTGGTAGAAAAAGGAGTACCCTTTAGAGAAGCCCATGCTGTTGTGGGTACTATCGTGAAACACTGTTTAAAGGCAGATATGGCATGGGATAAATTGTCTGTAGAGACACTAAAGGAGTTTTCAGATGATTTTGAAAGTGATATTAAGGATGTTTTCAACTGGGATTCTGCACTTGCACATAGAAATATTCAGGGAGGGACCGGACCGGACAGTATAGCAAAGCAGATTGAGCAGGCGAAGAAGCTCATAAGGAAATAAAATATCGGATAGATAGTGCTGTATTATGAAGTGCTATAGAATCTTGTACACTTCAGCAGTAAATGTATGGGTGGCATGCTTTTCAAGGCATGAAAATATTCAAATCCTTTCTACAGTAGAAAAACGGTTGTTTTAATTGGGGGAATAGCAATGGGAAAAAAAGGTATATCTATGGCTTTGCTGGGAACTGTGCTGTGTTTCCGGATAGTTGTGGCTGATTCGAATATCGTTACCAGTTCCGCAGAAAATCAGATTGGTGTGAGCGTTACTATCTACAATAACGATCTCGGCCTCGTAAAAGATACCCGTGAAATAGCTCTTGCAAAGGGTGATGGAGAACTGCGGTTTAGAGATGTTGCTTCTCATATTAAGCCGACGACCGTATATGTTACCTCGCTCAATTATCCAAAAGGATTTCAGGTTCGTGAGCAGAATTATGAGTATGACCTTATGAACGAGAACAAACTCCTTGATAAATATGTCGGAAAAAAGATTAAAATTATCGATGATAACAAATATCAGGATAGAAAGAGTATTGTTGAAGCGCTGTTGCTCAGTAACAACAATGGACAGATCTATAAAATCAACAATGAGATATTTCTTGGCCATCCCGGGATTAAAGTCCTCCCGGAAATTCCTGAGAACCTTATTGCAGAGCCGACACTGATGTGGTTGTATACAAATAAAGCAAAAGTAAAGGAAGGGAAGCCGCATACGCTGGAGGTTTCCTATTTGACTGAGCAAATAAACTGGAAGGCTGATTATATCTTTGTTCTCGGGAGTGATAATAATAATAAGACCGACCTGTCAGGCTGGGTAACGATTGATAACCGGAGTGGCGCAACATATAAAAACGCCGGACTGAAGTTGGTCGCCGGTGATGTGCATAGAGTATCTGACGGTAGTAAACCTCCGCATACTGCAGTGCCTAAACCAACTTCAACGAAAAGTTTTGGTTCCCCATTTAGCGAAAAAGAATTTTTTGAGTATCATCTCTATACGCTTCCGGGAAAAACAACCATAAAAAATAATCAGTCAAAGCAGATTCGATTACTCGAAGCTTCAGGGGTTAAAGCAGAGAAAGAACTGGTTGTTTCTTCCAGCAGCCGTGCGTTGACCTATCGCAATAGCGATGGTAAGAAAAAACAACCGGTAAATGTCTACATGGTTTTCAGGAATGCAAGGGAAAATCGTCTCGGCATGCCGCTGCCGATGGGAGTAGTGCGTGTCTATAAAAAGGATACGGATGGCAGTCAGATTTTTATCGGTGAAGATAGAATTGACCATACGCCAAAGAACGAAGAGGTACGGTTGAAAGTCGGTCATGCATTTGATGTGGTAGCAGAGAAACTGCAGACTGATTATATCCGGGCAAGTTCAAAACAGCATGAATCAGAGTGGGAGATTACTATCAGGAATCATAAGAAAAAGGTTATTAACGTTACACTCTTTGAAAAATTACAGGGCAATTGGGCAATGTTATCCAATAGCCACAAATATAAAAAGATTGATGCTTTTACCCTGCGGTTTGATGTAGAGGTGCTGCCGGGGAAAGAGGAGAAGGTTACCTACAGGGTGAAAGTAGGTCTTTAAATTTTAATAAATACTATTATGCAGCAGAGCTGAAAGGTTTTACCAACACGCCAATGGGTATAAAACGCGGCGGACTTGTCCGGGCTCGGTGAGTGTAGCGTTTTATCAAATAAATGTTAAACTCAGACTATGAAAATGTCATCCCGAGCGTAGTCGAGGGATATTTCCATATCTATTACACATATTAAAGTAGATGGTTCGACTGATAACATACCGCACTGCGGTATTCAGTGCTCACCATGACTTTATAATTTTACACCCTTGAGTTAACACCTATGCGATGGTGTCAATTGCACCAGATCAAATTATGCCTACTATAAAACA
Source organism: uncultured bacterium (assembly GCA_965372145.1). Classification (GTDB taxonomy): domain Bacteria; phylum Fibrobacterota; class Chitinivibrionia; order Chitinivibrionales; family JANQEN01; genus CBDVBE01. Next base: position 13,771 of record CBDVBE010000086.1, read on the forward strand.
ACCTATCACAAACCTGACACTTAATCAGCTCGAAAATACTCTACAGGAAATGGGAGAACCCTCTTTCCGGTTCGGCCAGATTATGCAATGGCTCTATCAGAAACGGGTTAACTGTTTTGATGACATGCGTAATATTACCAAAAGCTTGAAACAGAAACTGCAGAAAAACCACCCAATAGAAAAGCTGCCGATAGAATATCTCCTGAAATCAGAAAAAGGAGATGCAGTGAAATTCGGTTTCAAAGTTGGCGACACAAAGGACATTATAGAGAGTGTGCTGCTGTATGACGGCAAACGGAGGAGCCTGTGTGTCTCAAGTCAATTAGGCTGCGGCCTGGGCTGCGTGTTTTGTGAAACCGGGAAGATGGGATTTGTCCGTAACCTGACACTCCATGAGATCATCGGCCAGCTTATTGCAGCTAATGATTATCTTGCCGGGTATGATGATAAAACAGTCACCAATATCATTTTTATGGGTATGGGTGAAGCTCTGGCTGATTTTGAAACCTTTCTGGCCGCACTTGAAATAATTATGCATAAACAGTGTTTTGCTATCGGCGGCCGGAAGGTCACGGTATCATCTGCCGGTGTTATTCCTTCTATCAAAAAACTTATACAGGCGAAATTGAATATTAATTGTGCGATTTCTCTTAATGCATACTGCAATGAACAGAGAGATGTACTCATGCCGATCAATAAGAAATATCCGATTGAAGATTTGATCAATGTTGCAAGAGAATATTATGCAAAAGTCGGCGCAATGGTGACTTTTGAATATGTTCTTATCCAGGGAGAGACTGATACAGACAAGGCTGCCAGGGCACTCATTAAATTGTTGAAAAGAGTACCATGCAAAGTCAATCTCATTCAATTGAATCCCTATACGGATAGTTCGTTACACCCTTCATCAACCCAACAGTTGAACCGGTTCGTGAAAATGCTTGCAGAGAATAACGTGACTGTAACCGTGAGAAAGAGCAAGGGAGGGGATATAAGCGGCGCTTGCGGGCAGCTTGCCGGAAAATATAAACATGAGTTAAGCTGATGGATTTAAAAAAATCCATTCAGCTTCTACTCAGATTTATCCACTTATGTGGACAAAACGGGTAAATAAAAACATTGAAAATTAATACTGCTAATAAGTGCATACTTTTATTAAAGCAAAAATCTCTGTGCCAGGATATATTTTTCCAGACCCGAAATTCAATAATAAGTAACCATATAATTCTAACGCGGGGTAAACCCGCAAGTAAGTTCCTTATCAGATTCCTTTCTAAAAAACAAGAAAGCAATCTGTAAGGTACTAATGCACGGAAAAGTCTTATGATTAATGAATATCGTCCGCTATCAACTGTTCTCAAGTCAGCTTTTGAATCCTGCCTGGCATTCGGCCGTAACCCAAAGAAACGTCCGGGATTTATCGGAATAATCCTGTTACTGTTGGCCCTTGTTATATGGGGGATGTGTCGATCAGCTCATATTGACACTTCAACGTTGAATGAATTGTTGGATCCCGCTGAAGGTGTCCGTTTCTTCGGCAAAGATTTTTTCGAGGATTGGCCGAACAATTCCTATACAGCTTTTTCCTATACGGTGATGAGTGTTTTGCTTCCGTTCAACCGTTGGATTGCCAGCTTTCTATGGGGGCTTATGAATATTAGTTTTATAATTGGCACTATCGCGATTATACATGAGATGATTGCAAAAACGCAGCCCGGGAAAACAAAGTGGTCATATCTGACAGCGCCTTTTCTCTGCACAATATTTATTGGAACTGACATCTTTATGGGACAAACCACTCCTGTGACCATGTTCATAACATTGTGTGCACTATACCAGGCAATGGCGGGTAGAGATATTATAGCCGGGCAATTCCTCGGCGCCGTAATTGCTTTCAAGGCAATTCCTCTGATATTCCTGTACTACTTTATCTTGAAATGGCGGGTAAAACTGGTTATATCGACACTGGCCGGCATTTTTATCTGTATGCTTTTTATTCCCATGCTGGTGTTCGGTCCCCAAAAAACCATTGAATCTTTTCACAAATGGAATTCTATGGTTTTGGTTCCCTTAGTGAAAGGAACTGACATTCAAACAACGAATATCGATCCCTATCATACAAATCAGTCTCTTGATGGCTTTTTTGAGCGGCATTTTACCGACTACGGCGAGCGGAGGTACGGCGGTCTCCACAAGTATATAGACCCAAACACGTTTACTAAATCGCAAGCGCTTATGTTTTCAAAAATTATAAAAATTTTACTCGTTCTCCTGATGACCTATATCGCATTGCGTTTCCGAGGTTTACAATCAAGGACATTTCCATTCGAGATTTCGATCATCTATACCTTGATGCTTTTTATCTCGCCAATTTCCTGGGTAAGTTATTATACTTTTGCGCTATTAGGGTATACGGTTGCTGTCAACGAAATAAAAGAGCTGCCGAAAAACCATCCCGGCCGAAAACCGCTTCTCGTGTCCTTAATTATTGCTTTAATCATTATGCACCTGGGATGGGGGGATTATCTGCAGAGCCTTTCAGTGTTCTTGATTGGTCAAGTCATTTTCTTTTGCACATTCGTATGGTATACCATTCGGTACGCATCGGATCCGAAGCTCAGCATTAAGCAAGCCCGCAAGTAGGGGGCGTGAGTGCATACTTAAATATTTTCCTCTAACTTCCCCAAGGGTCGCTTAATAGAAAAAACGCTTTTTTTACGATACGATTTTCGATATTTAAGGATGCGCCGTCATTATGGGAGCAGGACAGCTTCAAAATAAGAGTAACGCCCGGTAATCTCGCCCAGGCATGGGACCCCGGCTGGGTCTATTATCCTGTCGGTTCTTTTGTCAGTTACGAAGATATAAATTACCGGTGCATTTAGGCGAGGTGAGAGGGGACGGTGGTAATTAATTAATTTATTACCATATCATTTTTTCCCATTTTCTTACCCTCTACAACTATGGCAGATACAGCGGGAAAACTGATATTGAAATACCGTGCTGTTTGAATGCTTCCAAAGGGTATTCATTGATGCAAATGATAAGATGGTTCTCCATGAGACACCATGCATAGAGAAGGTATCCGGTTTTTCCAAGCAGGTTTTCAAGGTTGTCAAGAAAGAAACGGCGGCCATTATCGTCAAGGAAGATTTGTTTACTATCGATTCCGCGAGATATGATACGATGAATTGCATTGGTAACTGTTATTCTTGCTTTGCGTGGCATGCTGATAATTTAGACTAAAACTTAATCAATTACCACCGTCCCCTTATGGTCCCCTTATGTGCAGGCACTTTGAAAGCGGCTTCGTATCGATAGAAGGCGATTTACTGACTCCTGATAGAGGATTTATGCGGTGTTTTAATTGTTAAGTTGCATGAGTTGATTAATAATAACATAAGCAGGAGCAGATTATGTAGATTAATTAATGTATCCCGCTCCTGCTTATTTATAAGGAGGTTTATGTAATGAATATAAAAAAACACAAATTACCTTTATTGATAATGTTTATTTTTTTGCAGGTGTTTTCACAGACGTGGAGAGATGATTCGTTAATTGTTAGGCAGATTCTTGATACTAATGGGCTTTATAACGTACCTGTCGATAGTGTCATAGGCAAAAAAGACAGCACTGGAAGAGTGTTATGGCTTGGATTTGGTCAACCATCGTTTTATATACTTCCTGCATCAATAAAGCAGCTTGATCAGGTGACTGGATTTTCAGTATATAAAACAAATTTAACATCAATTCCTCCGGAAATTGGATATCTTAAAAAAATGGTTATTTTGGATATGACCCAAAATAAATTAACCTCTCTCCCACCGGAAATTGGTAATTTAGAATCATTAAGGACTATGAATATTTCTCGCAACGAACTAACCTCTCTTCCTCCTGAAATCGGTAATATAAAAAAAATGTATAGCTTTCAATTCCAGCACAATAAAATAACCGGTATCCCCGATGAAATATGCGATATTGACTCATTGATAAGTATTTCAGCAGAACATAATCTGATTTCATATATTCCTGAAGATATTGGGTATATGCCCGTATTCGAAGGAATCAATCTTGAGTATAACAGGCTTAAACATTTCCCAAATTCTCTTATACCTTTCAGCCCTGACGATGCAAAGGTGTGTTTTAACGACAGTCTCGTTTTCACAGAGGAGCAGAAAGCAGCCTGGAATGTAAATGATTATGATGATTTTTTCTGGAAATATTGTTCGG
>CBDVBE010000087.1:0-17982 GCA_965372145.1 uncultured bacterium
TGCCAACAATTACGAAGCCGGAGCAACCGTCACGGTAAAAGACAATTCCGGTTCGCTTGTGAAAACCGGATATACTTTTGCGGGGTGGAATACCAAGGCTGACGGCACAGGCACGAGTTATACTGGCGGAAACGAGTTTATAATGGATACAGTTAATTTGACGCTGTATGCCAAATGGACGAACAATCCGACCTATACAGTAACCTACGACGGAAACGGGAATACTTCCGGCACTGTCCCTGTCGATGCCAACAATTACGAAGCCGGAGCAACCGTCACGGTAAAAAACAATTCCGGTTCGCTTGCAAAAACCGGCTATATTTTTACGGGCTGGAATACAAAAGCTGATGGTACAGGCACGAGTTATGCAGCAGAAAGCTCTTTAATTATGGATTCAGCTAACGTGATGCTCTATGCCAAATGGACAAACAATCCGACCTATACCGTTACCTACGAAGGAAACGGGAATACTTCCGGGTCCGTTCCTGTTGATGCCAACAATTATGAAGTCGGAGCTACCGTTACAGTGAAAGACAATTCCGGCTCACTTACCAAAACAGGCTTTACCTTTTCAGGGTGGAATACTAAAGGCGACGGCACAGGCACAACGTATGCAGCCCAAAGCACTTTAATCATGGGGTCGGCCAATGTTACACTATACGCCAAGTGGACCACCAATCCGACCTATATGGTAACCTACGATGGAAATGGCAGCACTTCCGGTTCTGTTCCCACAGATGCCAACAATTATGAAGCCGGAGCTACGGTTACGGTGAAAGGAAATACCGGTTCCCTTGCAAAAACCGGCTATGCTTTTTCAGGTTGGAATACCAAAGCTGATGGTTCCGGCACGAGTTATGCAGTAAGCGACACTTTTGCTATGGGTTCTGCTGAGGTGACGCTTTATACAATATGGATAATAAATCAATACACGTTAACAATTTCCCAAAGTGCCGGCGGAACAGCCACGGGAGGCGGCATAGTAAATCATGGCGTTGCAACAGCTATCACTGCCGCACCGGATGCCGGATATGAATTTGTCAATTGGACAGTAACTTCCGGTACAGGAGTATCTATTGGCGATACAAGCAGTCAGTCTACTTCCGTCACATTAACTTCAGGCAATGCTAATGTACGCGCGAATTTTCAATTAAAAAAATACCTCTTGTTGATCACCTACGGTAATGGAGGAACAGCCGACGGACCGGACACGGTGATTCACGGCCAGGCCGCCGTTATTAACGCCTCCCCAAACACCGGCTATGAATTTGACAAGTGGACAATGGCTTCAGGCAGCGGTGTGTCCTTTGGTGATTCAAGCAATGCATCTACCACCGTTACATTAACCTCAGGGAATGCCACAGTACACGCTATTTTTAAATTGAAAATTTATACCCTGACCGTTACACAAAGTGCAGGTGGAACTGCTACAGGAGGGGACACGGTAAGCCACGGTGTTCCTAAATCTATAAGTGCATCACCAAGCACAGGATATAATTTCGTCAACTGGACAGTACCTATAGGCATCGGTGTATCTATTGCTGATTCAACCAGTACATCAACTACAGCCACTTTAACTTCTGGTGATGCTACTGTCTGTGCCAATTTTCTAATAAAAACTTACACTGTGACATTTAATTCCCAGGGGGGAAGTGCAGTGGTGGAACAGACGGTTAATCACGGTGCATATGCAACAGAGCCTACTCCTCCCACTCTGACAGCATATACCTTTGATGTCTGGTACAAGGAGAGTGGATGTACTAACGAGTGGGTTTTTGCCAGTGAAACTGTTACTGCTGATGTTACCCTGTATGCAAAATGGGTTATTAAGGATGCAGATGGAAACATTTATACTACAGTCACAATAGGAACACAGACATGGATGGTTGAAAATCTGAAAACTACAAAATATTGTGAAGGCTCCCACATTCCCCTAGTGACGGATAATACTGCATGGAGTGATCTAATAACACCAGGTTATTGCTGGTATAATAATGATGAAGCTGCCAACAAGGACACTTACGGTGCATTATACAATTGGTATGCTGTGGAAACAGAAAATCTGGCACCAGAGGGCTGGCATGTAGCAACACATGCTGAATGGGACGCACTCACAACGTATCTTGGCGGTGATGCTGTTGCAGGTGGAAAACTGAAAGAAGAAGGCACATCTCATTGGGAACCTCCTAACTCCGGCGCTACTAATGAAACCGGATTTACAGCGCTTCCGGGAGGTTGCCGTAGTTCAGGAACATTCATTAATATCGGCGAAGGTGGTAATTGGTGGACGTCCACCCAGGATGCGTCTGAAGAGATGAGAGCCTGGTATCACCTTATGGGTTCTTATATTGGGATATACTGTATGGCCGTCGGGAAGAAACGAGGTTATTCCGTAAGATGCATTAAGGATGATTAATTTCAGAGATCCAGACCTGCCGCAATTCCTTTTGTCGCAAATTTATATAACAGTGTCAGATTTGTCCGTGGAAATTTTGTTTCAGAATCATTGAGTAGTTGTATTATTTCCTTCAATGCCTCATTTTGTCGTGGCGTACTCATCGTGTATATAATTACCGTTAAGATATTATTTTCATAATCAGGTATAATATCCCCTTTCAGTTGCATACTGTTTTTTGCAAAGGCTCGCCTTTCTGTCCTCCTTTTTTTATATGAGTTGGGTATTAGATTAACAAATGATGTTTCAGAACGATAGCATATCATTTTAATAATACTCATCACATACTTGCATTCTCCAGCTATTTTCGTGTATCTTAATTCTTCCGGTATATCTTTGATTTTTATTTTATAAAAATGCTGTTTACGTTTATCAACAAGATTCAGAAATCCAGATTCGCCACAAAGTTATATGTCGCAAAAATTTCTGGCACACATAAAGGTGAAACGACACGCCATCTTAACTGATTGTTTTTAAGACAGTTATATTTCTGATGAAATATTATTGCGACAACATTACGAAAGAGTACTTTGCGGGGCAATTACTGTAACTTGTTTATTTATCAAATGGGGTCTGGATATCTGAATTTAGCGACAGCCCGTTAAGAATGTATAATGAAAATGACACACCTTAATTAAGTGTGTATAATAACAAAAAAAGATAGAATTACTTTTTTTATTTTAAAGTAACTCTATCTTCTCTTCTGCCTTAATTCGAATTGTTTTGTAAAACCTTGCTATAATATTATTTAATCAAACAAATATTCTTTTCAACAACCTTATTATTCGTCTTGACCCTGACAATATAAAGGCCACTTGTCTGATTCTTCGCATCCCATTTGAAGAAATTACCGGTAACCTTCGCAGAAACAACCATCCTGCCGGCACTGGAATATATTGTGACCAGTGCATTCTTTGCAGGATTGTTAAAAGAAATGTTTGTAGTTGCCCGGAAAGGATTCGGGAAAGCCTGCAGTTTCAGGTTCTTGCCGGCATCGGCAACAGTCCCGATCGATGAAGGGCCAACGTTAATTTCCTTCTCATACGGAACTTTATTACGGGCTGTAACGACCAGGGTAATTTTGTCAACATCAGGCACATCGGCATCGATTTCCACGGAGCTTGCATCTGATACAACTGCGGCTCCGGCAATAGTCTTACCCGTAGCATCATAGAGGCAGACACGACCGTCTATATCAGCTTTCCCGAAATCAATCTTAAATTTCGAAGTACCTTGAGGGATTTCCGAAGGACAGGTAACAGTCAGCTCATCCGGTTTATCGGTAAACGGCATTATAGAGGGGTCGCCGAACACATTCCATCCTTCATATGTTTTATCATTGTTGTCCCACACTTCAACCATTTTCATCATACCGTTGAAAATGATAGCGCCTGCGGAAATGTATTTGTCTTCACACAGAAGCTTTACCATCTCCTTCTGTGCATTCTGGGGCGGTTTCCAGTCCTGGCTGTTTGCAGCACCGTGAAATATAACGCAGCCTCCCTGTGACTGTTTCACAAATGCTTCAGCAAAACAGGTTGTCTTATCATGAAACTGCCCGTTGTAACAGCTGACCGCAACAATTATCGGTTGTTTATCACCATTTGATAAAGAGGTTATATTCGAGATCAGGAAATTTGATGTAGCCCATATCTGCCAATTGGCGTGTCCCATATAGTTGACCCAACTGCGTCCTGCATTGATCGCGGTTGAAAGCTGTGAAGCGGTGGCGTTGGAACCATCGGAATCGTAAATCTGATCAACCTCTGTATAATTATATGCCAGCATAACGTCACGCATATCATCCAACCACTCCCAATCTTTGGGATCCCCTTCATTACTTCCAATACCGGTGGCTTTATGATACCAGTCACCGCTTTCATCAGGCTCCTGTTCATACTTCAGAGTCTTATTAACTATAGTCTGGATATCCGAGGTGCTTGAAGCGGAGAATCTTCCGATAAAGGCATCGGCGTACCTGTCCCCTCCGGCCATTAAAACATTAATCGGGTCTACGCCGACATCGTCTGCTCCCATAGTCATGAGGCTGGCAGGAAGATCACCATGATCCCCGACAAGCAGAAAATAGGTGACATTATCACTTTCATATTTACTCAGGATAAAACTTTTTACATTATCAGCGCCCTCACCGCCGGTTTCACCCGGATACTCATACATATCGGTTTTTATACCTTTTTTGTTCTTCCAGTCAACAAGTGGTTGCATAGTACCGGTGAAATTAGAAGGACAGAGAATAACCATCTTATCACCATCGGCTACTTCCGGATACCTTGTCCTGTTTCTGGTGTAATTTATAAACTGGTGATTGTAAATTTTCTCGAAAGCAGGAGCGATAGTCTTGAACTTTGACTTCAGCACATTAATTTTTCCGGCTCCGACGGTTTTTACCTTCACCGTAATAGATTCGGCGATTTTGATTTTACCTTGAACAGCATTGTATGAAACCGGCTGAAAGTAGACTGCAATACCGCGGATATCGCGCAGGATATAGGGTGTGCCCAGCCAGGCGGCAGTTTCCGGATACCACATATCTTTGGTATAAGTATTTCCAAAAGTAAATGGAATATTTGCAGGGTTCTGGTGGCGGTAAATCCTCCCTTTGGAGGGAACAATTGTTTTAACGCCCAATTCCTTATACTGTATGTCAACAATTTCGAGGCCCATTGCCGCAGTATTGGGTATAAGAACACTCCGGCAAATCCTGGGTAAATTGGGGAGACCCTTTTGTGCAGGATAGACACTCCTGGGTATGTTAACGTAATTGCATACCTCACCATTTACGACGACATCTTTAACTTCATACTGTGACAATGTGAAGTTAAGCACAATTTCACCACCGCGTTCTTCAACGAGGGTAATGTTATATTGTGCGACTGAATTAACAACGACCAGTAAACAGGCCATAACGCAAAAAAACATATATTTCATATGTTTTTTCATAATTCTTCCTCCATTAGGTTAAAGTAGGGACACATACATTATAATTATTTTATATACCAAACACTATTGGCCGGGTAATTATTTCTACCCGGAGACAGATAGTGCCCCCCCACAATAGCTAACAAGATACAATATTTCATAAAAAAAACAAAAAATATTTGTTCCCGTAAACATAAATATACCGAAAAATAATTAAAACCCTTCTATTTTTTTAAAAATATATTAAAATACCCGGTTATTTTATCGTATACTACAATAATATACGGCCATTTCTATTTTTTATCAAATTCTGTAAGTTATCGACAACCGAAAGCGTAGGCAGCCTAAAAAAAGCCCGGAAGGGGATTACCGGCAAACAAACAATAGTGCAAATAATTGACAATACGAAATACGAGCCATCTTCTTCAACTGGGAAAATATTAATTTATTAATACCAAATGGTGAGCGATTTGTAATGTAAATTGTGTCAATAAAATCCTGGATTCCCGCCTTCGCGGGAATGACAGACCTGAATAGTAACTCTGAAGGTATAAATCATACTATGCTAAAAATTCTCCTGATCTCTCCTCCTGTCTTTGATTTTTATCACACCCCTGGCCGGAAAGAGCCGCTTGGCCTTTTGTATATCAAGGCTGCACTGAATAAAACCAACGGTGTGCAGGTGGACATCTACGATGCCACCCTATCCGGAAAAGTTAAAAAAATCGCGACTCCTGAATCTTTTAATTATTTACGTGAAATATACAGAGAAGATATCTCACCATTCTCTTTATTCAATAATTATTATAGATTCGGGGATTCCTTTAAAAAAATTGTTACACGAATCACCTCTGGCGGCTATGCTATTGTTGGTATCTCCGCGCTTTTTTCCGGTTATTATCCTGATGTTGAGGATTTGATTACCCGTATCAAGCGCAAGACCAATGCTGTTGTTGTGGTGGGAGGATGGGCTGTGGACGCAGAAAAAAAGATGTTGTTCTCTCAATCACAGGCTGATTTTTTCCTCTGTGGCAACGGTGAGGAGACATTTCCTCATTTTATAAAAGCATTTATAAATAAAACTACTTTTAAAAAAGTTCCGGGTATCATATTCAGGGAAAACGGCAATGTTTGTTCAACGATTGAACAGAAACAGCCATCAATCACAAATGACTATCCTGAAAGAGCCGGCGATTATTTTTTCAATAAAAAAAGAATCGCCAAAATTATCATAAGCAGAGGGTGTCTGTATTCCTGCGAATTCTGCGCTATCCACAGGAATCGAAAATTCTCTGTGAGATCCATTCAATCTATTGACGAAGAGTTGAACTATCTCCTTAATCGGGGAATTGAAATTGTCGATTTTGAAGACGACAATCTTTTCTGTACAAAAGAATTCTCAGAAAAATTTATAACCCTTCTCAAAAAACATCACGAACAAGGCCTGTCCTATACCGCCATGAACGGTATTACCGCGAAAAATATCGTACCTTATGTAAATGACATTATTGACGCGGGATTTATTGAACTCAACCTCTCTCTCGTTACCTCTCACAGGGAATTGTCCGATTCTGTTAAAAGGCCATTCAGTATGCAGGCTATCAAAGATATCACAGACCGGGTGAACGGCAGGATACCGACACTCGTATTTCTTATAATCGGTTTACCGGACAGCTCCCCTGAAATAGTATTACGCGATATTCTTGCCCTGGCAAAGCTGCCGGTATCTATCGGGGTCTCTCCTCTGTATCTTATTCCCGGCATTCCGATGTTCGAAAAGATGGGCATTCCTTCAGACAGAAGGCTTCTGCGCGGCAGTGCCTTATACAAATTCGGGGAATCCTTTACACAGGAGGATATTGCCTCGCTGTGGAAATTTGTCCGTATGATAAACCGGTTAAAAAAATCCGGAAATCGACTTTCAGATGATGATAAAGAGAACCTCCATTATTTTTATAAATCTATTCGGGAAAAAACATGGTATAGAAAAACAAAAACCGGTATCTGGGAGAAGAGCTTTTCTTTCTCTCTAAAACTGCCGGAAGAATTCCAGGTCTGTACCTTGCAGGGGGAAATCGTTGCTTTTGGCAGTGGGGATAGAACTAGCCCAAAATAGAATACAGAAAAACCTTATTTTTGTTTTTGTACCTTAGTAGCCTATGAAAATAAACGAAATCAGTAAACCTTATTACCTTATTTGACCGGTAATCGAAAATACCAACCTCCATTCTCGTTTCGTATGCAGCACATTTGAGGGGTAAGTACTATGACCGAAAAACAAAACAGTCCCATGAAACGATGCGGATGAATAAGGTTAAAAAATTACATACCAGGTACCTTTTGAGTCGTATCGGTATTTTCAGCACCCTCTATATAATAAAAAAGATCCCGCAGAGATGCGGGATCTTTGATTTACACAAAAAGTGTTACGTTTGAAATTGCTTCACTACCTTTTACCGGACAATAAACATCTTATTTTTCTTTCTTACTATATCCTGCCCGCTGCTGTTCACTGTCAGCACCGAATAGTAGATACCGCTTGACACATGCTGACCTGTTTTATCAGTACCCCGCCATACCGTTTTGTGGGTACCTGCCTTATGAAAACCATCCACCAGTGAACAGATTTTACGTCCATACATATTATAAACAAGAAGTGTGACTTTGCTGTTTTTATTCACCGTGTAGGTCAATGTTGTTTTGCTATTAAAAGGGTTGGGATACTGTGAGAATGCAACCCCTTTCTTTGTCAGCATGTTTTCTTTAATACCCGTGGGAATAACAACAGCCGAAAAAACAGTTGTCGGAGCATCAGCAGGCAGGGTTACCGAAAATTGCTCAGTGCCGGAAGTAGCGGCACCGGTAAAGTAATAGTTAAAATTCTCACCCATTTTCGGCAAGGTCGCAGAGAAAATCCCATTTTCCAATACCGCCGCCTTTTCAGTAAAAGCACTATCAGATTCCGCTTTATAAAAAACTGAACCGGACATGGTTTTAAAACGCGGATTCAGCCTGAAGTCGATGACCGGATCTACATCAGCCTGCACTGAATCAAAGTCGCTATGAAACACCACTAAAGGATTTTTCTTGAAATGGGTATTGGTTATACAATGAACTGCGCCATTACTTTTAATCACTTCAGCACTGTTAATCCCAATCACTTCATAATCAGGCATCAATTCCTTGTGAAGATTTAACACTGTTGTATCTAAACTTGCAAGAGAATCACCATATATGGGGACCAGAATTATATTATTAATGATTAATGAATTTGTATAACTCCTAGTAACAGGAGTTGTTCCGATATAATACACTGGAGGCATAGGAATTCTAACAACATTGAATGAGCGTCCGTCCATATTCTTTATCGTGGAAAGTTTTTCAGCATTTTGATCCAGAATCATTTTATTTTGCCCATAAGCATCAGACGCATTCACATATTCACCAACAATAATTAATGTATCATTCAACAATTTCTGGGCCATGTCAATATGGCCGGTACCATCTTTTTTCATCGACTTAACAAAGACAAGGGAATCCAGACCTAAATCCTGCATTAGATTGCTGCGGATATCAGCTTCAGTCAAAGGAACATTTTCCTCGCAAACAACATCAGCAACGAATCCCATACCATTACCATCTGCCATGAAATTTCCGCCGGAAATTCTCAAATTAGCATGATAATATTCAAAACCCCATACATCAGCCATTATACCTGGAATAGGATTGTTTTCAAAAAATTTGTAATCATACTGTACAATAGCCCTGTTTCCATCTTCATAAATATAAAAGGGTCCGTAATCCCGAATCCAAACTGATACATAATTAGTATCTGCATTAATAAACTTTACATTATCCATATTAACATCGTTATCAGTAAAATAATTTTTACATACTGAATCCTGCCCCTGCATGTGGACAATATAAACAGTATCCAGCTTTGAAACTTCATAAGCAATATCTTTCAGCACAACATTCTGACCTTCACCCCATCCAAGGTATATCCCGTGAGCGCTACTGAACTCCGCCGGTGATAATACCTCATCAGCCGCCGGCGGCGGGGTTACCTTCACAACACTTCGCGGTTCGATCTTTTCAGGTCGACGATGGTCCCGATATTTGTAACTGTTCTTTTCTGCAGAAACATTCAGAATCACAAAAAGAACCATCAGCACTGTAGCTATTACATTTTTCATGTAGGTGCCTCCATACTTTAATGGTAATTGCTTTACTTAACGGAAATTACTTTATTGCTTCTTTTTGTACTCTACCAGCAACCATTAATATAAAAATATCATCTAACGGAATGCAAAAATAATATCCGCGTATACAATTTACTTGTATATCCACATAGATGGATAAATATGAGTAGAAGCGGGATGGCTTTTGCAAATCCCTCCGCTTAACTCATATATAAAAAAACTGTATTCTGCCCAAGAGAGTGGATGCTTATTTTTCAATACTGAGTGCACTGTAAAAAGTTTGCCTACTGTATTCAAAGTACGTTTCAGCGCAGTAGGGGCACAAAATTTTGTGCCCCTACTGCGCTGCCATTTCAAATATCGATTTTCCTTAGTTGTAAAGTTTTTAGAGTGCACTCAATATTTATAAAAAAAGGGGCTCGCTTTCTTTTGATTAAGCAGCCCCCTCGTATAACAAAGTAAGATTCATCCGCAGGATAAGTCTGAATCCGTATAAAAAGTCACGGAAAGGCTTTTTTAAAGCCTTCCGCACAACTTGTGTTTATACCTCTATCGTTTTATTGTAGTCTTACCCCGGATGTTATCCTTGCCCACTTTTAATTGATAGAGATACACACCTGAAGAGACTTTATGACCATTGGTGTCATTATTTTTCCACATAATAGTTTGTTCAGAGCTTTTATGTGACCAGATTTCTCTGCCATGTATATCGTATATTGAAAGAATTGCCTGTGATGCAGCTTCTCTGGGATAGATGAAAACAGTATGCGCCGGATTTGTTTTTACCTGGATATTCTTTGCGGATACATTTCCCTGTGATATTACACCAGTCGGGCACTCGACATGAATCTCATACATCAGACCTTCATCGACAAGTCCAAGGTCACACCATGGGTAGGTAGAAAGCGTACAAACCAACTGTGACTGGTGTGTGTGCGCGGAGTCGAGAACGCCAACAGAGTCACTGAGAAACCGCATTCCCTTCCACTCGCATACCGAAATATTCTGGGTCGTATAAATTCTACTTCCCACCCCGACATCACCGGTCTGGCCCACATACGATAATAGATCCAACATATAAAGACAGACCTTTGCACTATCCCCGTTAAAAATAGGATGAAAGTTAAGGATTGACAAAGAATGTAATACTGTATCTAACACCAAAGGATACATATCTGCGACAGTGGCCCCGCCAACACCTTCAATAGAAGTCAGCATTAAACTAAAACACATATCCATCCCGCAGCCTACTACAGTATCAACCATGGCTGACGGACAATAGATGATGTAATCAGCGTTGGAATAAACGTCCTTGATAGCATATTTAAGATTTTGTCCTTGTATTGTATCAATTGGGTTGCCGAGAGAATCGGTTACAATTGTGGTCGTATCAACCATAATCGTATCCGTAGCATTTGCAGTACTACCTTCATCACCGACTAGAGTAACATTCGCCGGCGGGAAATTGCCTTCAAGCATGGAACAAAATCCCTTTTTAAGAGCATTTATCATGGGCATTATTGTTGTTGTCGGAGCATTCGGATTATATTTGATCAAAATTTTGGTGTCAGCTGTTACCAGGGGAAATATGCATTGATACGCCAATGGCATATCACCAACGATTCCCGTCACTTCAATAATTGACGCGTCTACCATATTCTGAACACGCACGGAATCAACAACACCGCCAACAAAGCACATTGTATCCCGTGCCATGACAATTTGTTGCATTCCGTCGTTACGGTCCAATGTTGAAGACAACGAAACAAATGACATCATAAAGACAACTGCTGCGGTAATGGATGTAATCCTGAAAAAATCTTTTCTGGTTACTTTCATACCTTTTCTCCTTTCCTTATAGGTAGAAATGAATATGTAATAGTATATGATTATGAGTTACAGTAAATATCTCCTGATTTCCATTAAGTACTAATCTAAATAAAAACCCGCTCCTGATGCTACAATTCTTTAAATTTTATCGTAAAAAAACATGCTGTTTAATCACTTTACACATGCGTGTAATAATCGCATTCACATAACCTGCAGGTTTAACCCGTATACAGTGTATCCAAAAGAGGTCATAGAGGCTAAGCATGCACGGAGTATGAAAAGAGATATAGATTACATCTATACAAAGTATTCACTGTGAAACTATTTTACGAGTATGAAAGTAACTCTTTTCTATACTTGTCATATTTATGGTAGGCAAAGCTTTGTATCTCCATGCCCCCATGGGTGAATGACGTTCGGATTTACCACAACTGCGCCCTGGGTAATAAAATATATCCGGTAAAAATCAAAAAGAAAATAATTCCGATAAATATTTGGTGATGTTTTAATTTCCCTGTCGATAAACGAACCAATGGAGAAAAAGTGCCTAATTTTATTCCAAACACACAAAATTCAGGTTAACAGGTTTCCGGCCTGTGGTTCTTATTTCAACAAAGTAGTTCCCCGCCCCCAATCCTGACCCGGAAAGGTTCATTTGACCATTATGTATTGCATGGAGGGGTATTTCCCTCAGGACAGATCCGGCAGCATCCCTGACAGTAATACCGGTTAACCCCTGAATAGAAGAAGGTAAATACAATATTTTATCGTGAATATATGCGTTATGAGATTTTGAATGGATATTTTGATACATCACATCAGAAGTCTCATTTATTAACGTTTCGATATGGGTTGTGACAGCTTTTGCCAGGCCGTCCAAAGTATACCCTCCTTCAAGCATTGAAACCAGCCTTCCATTACAGTATTGTTTCGCAATAGCAACAGCCATTTTCGTCAGATCCGCAAAACAGGCATCAGTTAGAAAAAATTTGCCGAGTTTATCACCTGTTCTGCTGTCAAATCCTGCTGAAATAAGTATAAAATCCGGTTTGAATGCATCCACTTCAGGGAGTAATTTTTCCTCCCAGGCCCTTTTCATTTGATCATCAGTCGCACCCGGTTCTAAATGGACATTAATAGTATAGCCGGTACCTGCTCCGGCCCCTTCCATCGCAGGGTCACCGGTTTCCGGGTAATCATGCCAATTGTGGGTTGAAAAAAACAGTACACTCGGATCCTCATAAAAAGTATCCTGTGTGGCATTTCCGTGATGATAATCCCAGTCAATTATCAGTATTTTCTGATATTCGTATACCGTTTGAATATATTTGGCTGCAATGGATATGTTGTTATAATAACAGAATCCCTCAACCATACCGCCATCGTGTGCGTGATGCCCCGGAGGCCGTATCGCACAGAATGCATTTTTTACGATTCCGTCACATACTGCCTGCACAGCACCAAGGGCACCGGCAACTGCCAGCGCCGCAACCTCTCCTGTTATCCCAATACCCTGTATTGAGGAGATATGGGTATCTGAATGAATTTTCCGTATAAATGGGAGCGGCTCTTTGAAAAGCGGTATATTCTCAACTTCCTGGGAAAGCCCTGTTTCAGCCATCTTGTTTTCAATCGCGATAAGTCGTGCCGGGGATTCCGGATTATTGCTATAGTCAAGATATCTCTCATCGTAAACATAACCGGTATTTTTCTGCCCCGGTCGATACAGAGCGCCGGCATAGAAAGGCAAAGCACCCACAGCCGCAATTCCTCCGGAAACATCGGCAATAAATTCCCTTCGATTTAAGCTGTGGCGGATCATACAATTTCCTCTTTCCCTTTATCTGTTAAGATAACCATTCCGGATAAGAAAAGCAGGTTATTTTACCACGGTAAACCGTTTTGTCAGGATATCCTTTCCAGATTCCAGGCGAACGACATACATGCCGGGACTATCAGGCTGCCACAGGTATTTCTCAACAGCCTGAGACGTATTCGGTTCCCAGCAGAGCCTTCCCTGGAGATTATATATCTTGAGATTATACGGGAGCATACTCCTTACAGAAATAGAAACGGTTTTTCTCCCGGCATTCACCTTAAGCCGTTCCAGCGCTCCTGCATGAAAATCATTATTCGCAAAAATATCAGTTATATTCCAATCGGCTTGAATGGTGTATTCCACGCCGTTCAACACCTCAAGCAGTCCTGAATACTTATAGCCCCAGGTCACTACTTCCGTCTCAACAGTCGTAGCACACTCAACACCGATATACCATGTACCGGGAGCCGCGGTATCCACAGAGATGGTCTTGTCGGCACCTCCTGACGTGTCTGCAAAATCAGCAAGGCCGGCAAAGGCAAAGGTATCCTTTTTAGCATAGAGGTTCAGGTCAAAATTATCGTCGCCATCAAGGGTGATCACAAGATTGGTCGCCCCGCCTGCTAAATCAACGGTAAAATGATGATATTGTTTGTCCCCTATTTTTGTATTCACCGGATCATTGTCCTTTGTAGATTTGTTCATGACACGTTTTTCGCCATTGGCAAGAGGCCCCTTCATACTGGGAGTGGCTGCGCCGTCCACAGCATACTGGAAAACCGCGGCTGTGAAATCCCGCAGTTCACCGCTGAACTCATTTTCAGGGTGAGAGCTCATTAGAACCAACCGTCCTGTCGTATCATTGTCTTTATATGCCCAGGAGCTGGGTTTATCATGCAGGCCGGTTCCCGGCTTGTCATGAATAAGTAATACCTCGGTCCCTGGAGGGAGGGTACTTGCATAGCCGCCCCTACTGTGGGCGATTGCAGGGATATAATTGTCATTGCCAAAGTCATAGTAATTGAGCAGTGGTGAGTCATCCGGAATAACACCGCCGACCGTGGTGTTGGCAAGGCCGACCATGATCATGGATCCGGGCCATATATTATAATAAATAGTACTGTCAATGGTAGCGATGTAGGCACCGGCGCAGGCGCCCGTGTAGCTTCCCCCCCTGTAGTAATATTGCCTTACCCGCTCCAGCCCCTCTTCCCCGAGACTCGTTCCATGCTTATTCATACTGCCGCCATTAGAGAATATCACCTTAAAGCGGGGTTCACCATCTGGATACAACAGCACGCCATTTTCATCATTATCATTTTTAATCATAACACTGCTCTGAATGCTCACCGTTTGAGTGGCAAGATATTCAAAGGTATAATTGAGATAATCAGCAGCAGGTAACGTTTTCATCGATGAAAGTCCTACGCCGCCATCCATGAAGAGCATTTTGTAATATCCTTCGGTTGCTTCCACATGAAGAAATTGTGATGCTGACATACATAAAATCATTGAGATGAACAGATATTTTTTCATAGTTTCCGTCCTATTATTATTGTATAGTATTTATGAAGTAATTGCAAAAGTCGTATTTTCACCCCCCCAAGCCAGAGCGTAAGCTCACGCTTTGGCTCCTAGGGGGAGTAATTTTGACTATATTTAATATTATTACGACTTATGCAATTACCTCCTATGGCATCTATTGAGAATAAAGACTACGGTGTCCGCTGCGCGTAAGTAGAATCTTGATTTTTGAAGGAAAATAAGAGTCGCGTAGTTTGATACGCAAAAATAATAGAAAAATGGGTAGATGGTTTCCCGATTTTATTTCGGGTCTCACCATGAATATTATATTTTAAGTGTTCAGGAAAGGAACTGTAATGGCGGAATGTAACATCGGTCTTGTCGGTGCCGGTACTGTTGGCGGCGTCTTTGTTAAAATTTTTAACAAACAGCGGGAATTTTTTTATAAAGAGCTGGGCTTATCGCTGGTGTTAAAACGAATTGTTGATATTGATACAAGTCTTTTTGTAGAAATTCCGACCGCAGACGCCATCTGTACTGACAATGCAGATGATATTATCAATGATCCGGAAATTCAAATCGTCATTGAACTTATCGGCGGTACAACTGTTGCTAAAACGATTGTATTACGTGCTCTTTCTGCCGGGAAACACGTAATTACCGCGAATAAAGCCCTCCTTGCCGAATGCGGTCCTGAAATATTTGAAGCAGCGGAAAAAAATAATGTTTCTGTCTTCTTTGAAGCTTCAGTAGGCGGCGGCATGCCGGTTATAAAAACAATCAGGGAATCAATGATCAGTAATGATATCCTCTCTGTAAAAACAATTATAAACGGGACCTGTAATTATATACTTACGCAAATGTCGGAGAAAGGGCTCGCCTTTAACGATGTCCTTAAAAACGCACAGGAAAACGGCTATGCTGAAGCTGATCCGGCTCTTGATATCGGCGGCGGAGACACCGGCCATAAACTGGCAATCATGGCTTCACTGCTCTATGGCAAATACGTCCCTTATGATAAGATATATATCGAAGGGATTACCAAAATAACGGCTGAGGATATTATCTATGCAAGAAGTCTCGGATACTGTATCAAACTCCTTGGAATCATCAAAAAGGATGCTGAAACAGGCTCGGTTATTGATATTCGGGTGCATCCTGCAATGCTTCACACCGACCATATCCTTGCTTCGATATCCAATGTGTATAACGCGGTGCTTATAGAGGGTGATGCAGTCGGGCCGGTACTTTTATATGGAAAAGGAGCGGGTGAAATGCCGACAGCTTCGGCTGTAATTGCCGACCTGATAGATGTATACCGCAATATCACCGAAAACAGCCCGAAACGCATACCAATGCACTTTTACCGCAGTGATAATGTAATGAGTGTAACACCCATCTCATCGATTACACCCCGCTATTACCTGCGATTCTCTGTAGTTGACAAACCAAAGGTTATGGCTGCAATATCGTCCGTTCTGGGGGAACATAACATTTCCATTGCGTCAGTAATACAAAAAGAGGGTACGTCACGGGATTTTGTGTCGGTGATAATGCTAACCAGTGAGGCAATTGAAAAGAATCTGCAGAAAGCAGTCTCGGAGATAGAAACGCTTGATATAGTAAAACGGAAAACACAGATAATTCGAATTGAGGACTAGGTGTTGACATATGGAGAAAGCATATCTACAACCCTTTGGTGACACGCAGGGTACCAGATACCCGCTCAACGAGATACGGTATCGCAGTAATGACGGCAGAACCCTTGAGGTCGTTAACCCTATCGGGCACTTCACACCCGAAAGCGCAACTAAACTGAAAAAGGTGTTCGATGAGCGAGCAGGTTCGTGGGAACCGATCGATCGAAGCGGGGTGTGGCGCTACCGTGAATTTCTCCCTTTCTTTGAGCGGTTTGATGATATTATCACCCTGCCGGAAGGTAATACCCCTCTGTATGACATGCCGCGGTGTGCGCAGTATACCGGTATGAAGAGCCTCACAGTCAAGCATCAGGGATGCAACCCGACCGGATCATTTAAAGACAACGGTATGACCACAGCGGTTACCATGGCAAAAAAACTCGACGCCCGCATGGTAGCATGCGCTTCAACCGGTAATACCTCCGCCTCAATGGCTGCCTATGCAGCCCGGGCAGGAATGCGCAGCATTGTTTTTATACCTGAAGGGCAGATTGCTTATGGTAAACTCTCACAGGCACTTGATTACGGCGCATTGACAATCCAGATAGACGGCGACTTTGATAAAGCCATGGAAATCGTTGAGGACATCTGTAAACGGGATAATATATACCTGCTTAACTCAATTAATCCCTTCCGTATTGAAGGCCAGAAAACAATTATGATAGAAATGCTCCATCAGCTTGGCTGGGAAGTGCCTGACTGGGTGATTGTTCCCGGCGGCAATCTGGGGAATAACAGTGCTTTCGGCAAGGCCTTTTCAGAGATGAAAGAATCGGGTTTTATTGACCGGGTGCCGCATGTGGCAATCATACAGGCAGAGGGTGCAAATCCGCTTTACCTCAGTTATAAAAACAGTGACCGCACATTAAAGCCGGTCGATGCACATACCCGGGCAACGGCCATTAAAATCGGTAACCCGGTAAGCTTCGATAAATCATGGTTTACACTCGATTACACAGGCGGCTGCGTTGAACAGGTCACCGAAGAAGAGATTGCTCATGCAAAGAGCAGGGTTGGTGTTGACGGTATCGGTTCGGAGCCCGCGTCCGCCACAACAGTAGCGGGGTGTAAAAAACTGGTAGAAAAGGGTATAATCAAGCCATCGGAAAAAGTGGTATGTATTCTTACCGGCCATCTTCTGAAAGATCCTGATTATACGGTTGAGTTTCACAAGGATGAACTCTACGGTGATGTGATCCGTGAATCGAAAGTCTCCGGCAAACAGAAGATATCGACTGAAGGATTCAGAAACAGTCCGGTGCAGATGGCTGCGGATGCTGATAAGATTTTGGAGTATATACAAAAAATAATGTAACTGTTCAGTTATATAATTAAAACCCAATATTTTTATAATAAATCATACTCATAATCCTACATCTTAATCGAAAGAAGATAACAGTATGTTGAGCGGTAGGACATGATAGTGGCCTATCCGCTCCTACATAATGTTATCCAGGAGCTTTCATATTTAGTTCCAGGGATAAAATTTGATTATGAGTACGATTAGGATTA
>CBDVBE010000088.1:0-17944 GCA_965372145.1 uncultured bacterium
TGTAATAGTATTACATTAAAGGATATAAAAAAATACTAAAAAAGTCAAATTATTATAATGAAAAGAATAATAACCACGTATGGCAATCAACATGGAGTTGAAGACGAAGGAGCAACTCCGCCGATAACGCCGACGAAGGAGGCGCTATCGCTGCAATGAATTGCGGTAATAATTTCATAAATAATTATTACTATACCCAGAGTTATGTTTGATATACCGGCACTAATTTCAGGGGATCGTTACATGGGGGCGGGTACTACTGATGAGAGATATTTTTCTCGCGTAAAAATATTGTAAGATCTGCATTACCACTCTTCCGATAATCCCGATTTGCCCGAAAAAGTTTATCCGGATTATCTTTCATAACCTCCTCGATTTCACCCTTTACATATAGATGTGAAGCAGTAAGTACAGCTTTTTGATGCATTTCATTATCATAGACATGCACCAAAGTAAAGTGGCTCCATATGGTCAGTATTAATAGCAATGCGGGTAAAAATCGAAGGAACTTTACATTCCTATTACTAAAAGAGCCCAGAAAGGAATACAGAAGAATCGGTATACAACCCAGCATAAGAATAAGAATTCCGGATAACAGAAATGTGCTGTCAGTTGCGGGTAGAGGAAAAACAGGATTAATCAACAATGAATGCTGATAGGTATCAGAAAGTATAGCTAAACTGCCGGATGTGAAAAATAGATCACTTTTCAAAATAATATAACCAAGTACTAAAAATACCGGCGTCATAATACCTATTCGATGCATAAACAACCTCATATTGAGCAGTTGCCTGTTTTTTAAATAAAACATGATTACATAAAGGCCAATAGCACAATATATACAAATGAAAAAGAGTATCAGATTCTCACGAAGAATAATTTGTTCTACTTTCTCAAGTCTATACCCAATGGGCGAATTAGTTTTAAGTGCTCTATCCTGATCGAGTACTCTCCTGTACCATTTCGCCATCATGCGATAGTTCCTCAGATTATAATACACATCGCCAATTCTCCGCATCACCTCCAATCGGGCAGACTGCGTATCGCAATTTTTCAATACCATTTTACATTTTTTAATGTACACAGCTTTTTGCTCATACGTAGAATTATGCCAGTTGGTTTTCAACAACTGTTCCATATTCAAGTGTGTGCCTGAAATACTACTGATCTGAATGAGTAGTAGCGGTATTAGTGTCAGGAATTTCATTATCTGATTTAGTTCGCGGTTTAATTAAAGCGACAAGAAAGGCACAAATCGCACTCAGTGCTATGAAGGCAAAGGGGAATGAATAAATAACCGTACCGATACTGCTTGAATTGGGATTGTAGCCCTTCTTTATTTTTAGTACCCCTTTGGGCAGCTGCACCTGCGAAACAACTTGTTTTGCATCGCTGCATTTGGTCGTTTCTGATACCCAAAATCCCCAGCCGGGGGACTTCGCAAAGAGCACATGATAGTGCTTTGCAAGTCCTACGAGGGGGCGACGACTGGGGAGTGTTGGGTATTCAATTTTTTGATTATGTATCATAGACAATTGGACATTCCGGATCGGGTTTAAAAAAATCGTTGTATCGATGTAACGCAACCGCGCGGCACCCGCAACGGCACAGCGTGAGATATTCACACGAACGGCATGGTTCTTCTGCATTGTCAACAAGTGATCGAAATTTATTCAGGTGTACTGAAGAATCCCAGCGATCTGTCAGTTCAGAAACAGGTTCATTATTGTTAACAAATGAACACCCCGATAATGAACCGTTGCTGGTGACCGCAAGCAGTAAATTTCCTCCCTCACATCCAACAACGCCCAGCTTTTCCAGATCTTCTTTTGACGGTTTATGATAGACTATCGCCGGTATAAAGGAACAGTCAACCTTTAATTCCATTGAAAAATCATCAGCATACGCCTCAACCATGGGATAAAAACACCGTATCATTTTCTGGGTTAGTGCATATTCATCATATGCATGCACCCCGCGTCCGGAAGGCTTATATTTAAGAAATTCAATCTCATGTACTTCTATACTCCTGGCATATATCAGCAATTCACGCAGATAGTGGAAATTTTTACGAGAGACCACACAATTAATACCTGCTGAGACACCTGCCTTCATAAGTTTTTTCAAAGCAGCATCTGCCGCGGCAAATGAACCATCCCTGCCATTTATTCCATACCGGGAACCGATGCCATCCATAGAAATATTAACCTGCCCCATCTGTTTACAAATCGCGATTTCTTTATCACCGATATTCTGGCCATTGGTCGTCAGATTCGGTACCACCCCTTGTTCACGGCAGTAGGTGACAATTTCATCAAATCGATCGAGTGTGAATGCCTCGCCACCGCCGAAGGCTATGTGGAACACGCCCATTTCTGCGAGTTTTTTTATAGTTGATTTTATCTCTTCAACAGATAAGGCTCCAGTGTCAGTTTGACCAGATCCCATATAACAACCTGCACACTGCCTGTTACACTTGTTGGTAATTGCAAAATGGACCTCAGTAGGCGCTGACAGATACTGTTTTGTATCACCACTACTCCACCTGGGGGATTTTGAGTAGCCCAGACTCTTCATATAGTCCTTATCAACCCATGCGAGGAATGGCGGATTAATGCTTGATATAATGCCGCCAAATGATTCATAGCGTACTTTGTGTAAGTCTAAAGTCTCTGCTTCCATGGTATACTATTTTCCGATCATAACAGTGATTGTCTTATTCCAATCCTTGGCCTGCAATCTGCAGAGATATAATCCTGATGCACATTGTGTGCTATTTACTCGCAGGACATGTTTTCCACTCGTTATAGTAGTATTTAAAAGTGTGTATAGGTGCCGTCCCTTTAAATCGAATAGTGCAATACGCACTCTCTCACGGTTCTTACCCTGCGCATGGGGAATTTGAAAAAACAGCTTTGAACCGTTCCAGAGAATATCATAGGCAGTTACACCAGCAGTGGTGAGTGTGCTGATATCTACACCAGTCTCAATAATTCTAAAATCATCTATACAGATATCGCCTGCCCAGCTTTGGCCGGTCACCCCCCTGAAACGGAATCGCACACGTTCACCGGTGTATTGTGCAAGGTTCACGGTCTCAGAGAACCATGTATCACCTTGATTGTCGGTGAGGTGCAGTATATCAGTTTCCCAGGTACCGTCAACATTGACATCCAGATATAAATCTCCCATATGATTTGAATCACTGAACATATGGCACCAGAAGGTAAGCTCTGCATTAATCAGCTGCCTGGTATCGAATTTGGGAGAAATAATATCAGCTTTTTTAGATGGACTATTGGGATCTGATGCTTCGATATAGATATAGTTGCCGGTTCCCGAAGTATGATCATTGTCCGGACCTGTCACGTCAGGTGTACCTCCAATTTTAGATGGTGTCGGCCCTGTCCAGACTATCCAATCAAAGTCGTCCCCACCGAGTTGTTCCCAGTTTTCTGAAAGTGCCCTTCCTGCCCCGGTATCCATATCATCAAAGGTCTGTACATAGGGAAATTGCGCGACAATAAATTCTTCTTCTATGGTAAAGTAGTTGTCACTTTCATCGGTTACTGCCGGATCATCGGTACTGAAAATTTTTATAGAGTAATCAGACCCTGGCTTCAGATTCGGGAGTACCGTCCAATCGAATTCCCCGCTGCTTTCGGTATATTCCGTGATAATAGAAGCCAGTGTAGTACCTTTATACAATTCTATTTTAACCATTTCATTAATATTATCCTGCCAGGTTATAGTATAGGTATTATTCTGTTCCCATTTTTCTCCACCGTTTGGTATTTGCACTAAAGAAAAAGGATTGACTTCTTTGGTTATCGTAACTTTATCGAGCATACTGCCGCTGCGGTCTTTAACCACAAATTCCAGTTTTTCCGGTGTAGCGTCAATAACAGAATAATGGTAGGTCTTTTCGCTGATTGCAGTCCACCATTTACTCCCGGCAGAATAGAGCGGTGCACCGCCGCCACCCACAACGCAATAAAAGGTACCGGGTGTTTCCTCGATATTTATTTCCGTATTTTCACTGACGGTTTTTTGATTGTAAATCAGGTGTGTACGCTCATAATCGTGATCATGGCCGGAAAAAAACATAATTACCTTATACTGATCGCATAAAGTCTCGAAAGAACTTTTACCACTCGCACCATGCTTGCTGGCACTGTACACCGGATAATGCGCAAAAACAAACCGCCAGTCCGCATTCTGTGATTCGGGGGACTGAAGCTGGGTTTCAAGCCATGATGTATTGGAGCCGGGATTCATTCCCATTGAAACAAAAAAGCAGTTGCCCTCCGTAAAAGAATATCGTTCAGAATTATTCCTCACGATAGGCGGTCTGAAAGCAAGCACTTCAGTTAAAGACTCATGGTTTCCCCGGGCTACCAGGAATTTATTGTCTTCCAGCAGTTGTGCAATATTACTGTTTTTCTGGAGATGATCTTTCCACTGGGCCGGGCTATAATCATCCCAGAGATCACCGGAATGGAGGACCAGCTCAGGATTCTCTTTCGCAAAAGCATCGACTATATCCTGGTGAATACTTGCATTGGTTCGGGAATCGCCATAGGCTACAAAATGAAGCGCAAAACTATTCCATGTTATTAGCAGAGTAATAACACAGACAGCTTTAATTAGTGTCTGTCCGGAAACTGGGTATTTTAAAGTCATTCCGGCATTCTTTTGGCCGGAATCCAGCTTTTCTGACGTTTTAGGGCATGGATTCCCGCTAAAAACATGCGGGAATGACGTTTTCGGCCAAGAACTAATTAATTTTTTATACATAAATCTCCCCTTTTATTTGTGTATCCGAGCATTATTTCATCTTTATCGGATACGCGTTATTATGAGTTATCTTTTTGCATCCATCAACCAGACAAATGAAAACGCTGCATTCAGCAACTGGAAATCCTCTTTTACCTTTCCTCCCAATTTCCCATATTCTATTAACGCCTTTTCAAAAGGCAAATCTTTACAATATATGCGATACAATGCGCATAGTACTCCAGCCCGTCGATTACCCCCATGACAATGGATGTACAAGGGTTTTTCATAATTTTTTACAATATCAAGGAAATGGATTAACTTTTCTCTTGGGAGCTTGCCATATTCATAGGGGAAATCAATGTATTGAATAGCATGCAGCTCTGCGAGTTCCCGTGCTTGCTGTTGTGGAGTGACAGCAATAATTGTTTTAATCCCGTGGTTCCTTAAGGCCACGATACCTTTTTCATCAATAATATCCCCACCACGATAGAGGTGGGGACTGTATCGTACAACATACCCCTTCAACCCCTGAACATAACCGATGATTGAATAGGCACTGTCTTTTGGTGGAAGCTCATGAGCGTTTTTTCGATTCAATTGTGAAGAAGATTGAGTGACGGCGTCAACAGGCAGGGTGGGTATATTTTTTGATTTCAGCTCAAAATAAAGAAAAATAAGCAGTACGCATACTATTACAAAAGCCGGTATTTGCTTATAATATTTCATAGCCCCCTCTTGTGATAAACTATAGATTATCTTATAAATATTATTACTTTAAAATAGATTTAATTGAATACGCACAACTCATGTTATCACACTAATTAATATACTACAAAATAAGTGTAAAGTTAATTATTTATTTCATTTCTTGTATACTTATTTTATGCTTTGCAGTATCATCATCCAATCATAATTATGTATAACTTACTGTATATCAGCATGTTAAATTAACCTTTAACAATTCACCCTGGCATAGAGTGTCAATTAATATTCGTTTTAATTACTATTTTTGTATACAGTATTAAATTTGTCTAAATATGCTTTAATACTGGTACAAGATGTATATATATCAACTTTTTACTGTTTTTTTGTATACAATTTATTAGCTTCAAATGATATTCAAACGGAGTTGCTGAGGCTGTTAATATGATAGATAAAAAAAACCTAAGTATACCTGATACTTAGGCTGGTAGGTTTACCTTAACGTAAGAGTTAATTAGATTCTGTTAACAATTGACAAATGACCGTCATTCCCGCATGTTTTTAGCGGGAATCCATGCCCTTAAACACTTAAAAAAGCTGGATTGTCATTTCATTCTGAACATTAAGGTTGTTCAATCCCGATTAAAAACATCGGGATTGTTTTTATTGTAGTTTTTGTAGTTTCCGGCCTAAAAGCATGCCGGAATGACATCCAAAACGGTCTATATTTAACAGACACTAATCAGGGATTATTCTGAATTAACCTGCGTCTCCTTCCAATCAGGATCAAACGTGTCTGCCCAATTCTCAAGAGCGGGAGATAAATTATTCAGAAGTCTGTTACCTCTCAGGTCCAATTCATTTAAATCAGTCAGATTCACGAATGTTTCAGGGAGTGTGGTTAACTGACACGAATCAAGCTCTAACTCCCTCAGATCCATCATACCAATACTTGATGGCAGTTCAGCAAGCTGACAAAATTGTATTTCCAGTTCTTCAAGGGTAACCATGCCACTGATAATAGCGGGAACTTGATAAAATTGATGAATTTCGATATCAAACTGGTAGATTCTTCCATTTGAAGTAAAGGAAACGGCTGAAACCGGCACACTGAACAGGCCGTTACTATCCAGTATAGCACGCACTATCAGGGAATCACATGCATAACTGGTAGAAACAGGATCATTTGATAAGATATTACTCACAACATTCGTATCATTTGACTCGATATCGTTGATATCCACAGGTGTATATTCAGTGGATTGCGGCACCACCTTCAGGGTATAAGTGCCTTCAGGGACAGTGATGCTGAAACTGCCGTCAGGATCTGCGAGGACTGAGCGCTCAAGGCCATAGACCAGCACATAGTTGTCAGCGGATGAACCGCCGAATAGTGCTACAGAGCCCTTTATCCGTCTTGTCGGTTCCAGGGTATCTGCCGGTATAACAACCAGCGACGTATCTGTTGAGACGGTACATGCCAGTAATAAAGACCCATCATCAGCAGTTGTGACTTCGATAAAATATTCTCCGATAGCAACCGAGTCAAAAAGCAGCCTTCCAGAAGATTCAACATATGCCTCGCTTATACTGTCATTGAGACCGTGCTGCACATCATCAACAGGAGAAAGGTAATTCTGTGGCCGTAACAACGCACGCGCGCCTTGCGCCGGTGTACCAGCCTGCGTAAACACCTGGCAAAGTATAACCGGATTACCTGTGCCGGTACCTGCGCCGGTATCAGAAACAGGATCGTTTATTGCGCAGCCGGGATACAGCAATACAACCATACACATACTGACTATGGATATCGTCCTATGGATTGTTTTTCTGTCCATTTGTCCCCCCCACCTGGGAAATTGGAAATAACTGAAAATTGATTTGAGCAACACGGTCCACATCATAATCATCCTTGGCAATTTGCAATAATTCCTCACGAAATTCCTGGATCCGCTTCTTAATATGGTCAAATCCTTTTTGAGAAATTTTTACTGTGCATGCGGATATTTCGCGTTCATGGGACTGTTGCTCATGTAATGACTCTCCGGCCAATTCTAACATTTTTGCATGGTATTTTTTTATCGCAAAAGAGGTAACCTGGTTTGCAGTATTAATAAGACGCGATGCATATCGGTAATACCCTTTATCATCAACGGTAATAAATCCAAGCTTCTCAAGAAGCTTAACTGCTTTTTTCGCCTGTTTGGGAAGTATTGGAGGTTTAACATCCTTTGCAAGTGCAGCGAAGTCTAACGAGTTTTTCATTTTCCCGGCAACAAGCTCCCTGATAACTATGTTATACCAGTCTTCATAATATTCGTAATGCTCCTGTTGAATTGCAGAGATAACTTTACCGGCTCTCTTCCCTGCAATAAGACTGTAATAGTAGTGTTTTTCAACCTCGGATTTTGCCTTTGCAAAAAGAACAAGATAGGAAAAATATTCACCCTCTTTTTTCTTCAGCGACAATCCGTTAATAATTTTATTCAGACTCGTTCTGCCGATATCCCTGTCGCCGTCAATTATCAATTTCAAATAGTTAGGCGAAGTAAAACCCATATCCTTCGCCATAGAACGATATGAAAACCCTTTTCCATGCTGTTTATTGTAATTATAATAAGCCTGTAAATATTCCCGATAATCGGTAAATTCATATATATTCAACGAGGTTTCCATATATACATAATATATCACTTTTTTTTATTTTTGTATACATTTTTTATCAAACATAACAATATTAACCAAATTAATATAATAGTAATTTGTTGATTTTCAATTAGATTCGCAGCATTTAAGCGCGTAAAATAATTTGATATCTATCTTACCTATTAAACAAGAGACAATTTAATTAGTATTTTTGTATACAAGAATTGTTATAATAATAATTAGTGTCCGTCCGGAAAGTACCTATTTGCTGTCATTCCGGTATTCTTTTAAGCCGGAATCTAGCTTTTTTATATAAAATAAGGCATGGATTCCCGCTAAAAACATGCGGGAATGACGTTTTCGGCCAGACACTAATTAGGAAAATATAGGTAAAAACCAGAGAATTTATGGTTTGTTATTAGTAGCAAGAATAAAACTTAATCCATGTCAATCCTTCGTAGAATATCCCAATACGCTCCACGGCTGCCATTACCAATTGCCTCAACCAGTACCTGATTCGCATTGTAATTATAATTTTTTCGGGGATTTTCAGGATTGAAGAATAGAAATCTCGGATCATCACCGATTAAATCATCCAAAAGGCTGTGAATAATCGATCCTACCTGCGGATCAAGATAAAAAAGCGGCTCCAGAGGATGCCCGCCTTTTACCAGGCCGTCAGTCAACAGCCTTTTATAAACCATTTCTTCCATTTCAGTATAGGGGTAGATCCGTACTCCAATACTCACCCCTACCCTGTCAGGTTCTGCCTGCTTCATCAATTCAATAGTGTGAGTTATACTCTCTTTTGTCTCACCCGGAGCGCCCAGAAGCAGATCAAACATAGAGGTGATACCGGCAGTTCTGCAATAGTGTGCAGTGTTCATAATATCATCGGGTGTAAAACCACGTTTCAGACGTACCAACATCCCTGCGTCTCCGCTGTCAACACCGAAGTTTATACCGGCACAACCTGCATTCTTCATAAGTTCAGCAAGATTTTGATTAAATGTTTTCGGGGTACAGTAAGCATACCAGTGTAATTGACTGCCAAGATTTCTTTTTATTATTTCCTCACAAACAGTTTCCGCATGCCGGGCCGGTAGGTTAAATTCACAGTCACAGGTATGGAAGTGATCGATATTCTGCCCAAGCAGAGATTCCAGCTCATCGACAACCGATCCGGGCGGCCTGCATCGAAAGGTATTCCCCTTTGCAACAGGATCGGCACAATAGATACATTTACAGTCGCAGCCCCGCTTTGTTTCAAAGCCGATCTGGCCACCTTCCTTGAAGTAGCGTTGATTATCACAAAAAGTACGCTGCATGACCGGCAAATGCTCTAATGGATATTTCTCAGGGGTATTGCGGAGCCAGAGACCATCCTGGTTAAATAACAAACCTGGTACATCATACCACCTCTCTCCCTTTGCAATTCTTTCGGCCAATTCCCTGAACGCAAACTCACCATCTCCCCATATTCCGGCATTAGCCTCACAATTATTCAGAATCACTTCAGGCATGGTCGAGAACCCAACACCTCCGATAACGATCATGGCATCTGTCGCATTACGTACGTTCTGCACAATTCCACAGAATTCAGGGAGAAATGATTGTCGGTTTGTATATGCACAGTCATCGGTATTACGTAAACTCAAGCCAACCAGGGCGTACTCTTTCTGAGAAAAAAAACCGGAGATTGCTTCTGTGTAATCTTCAACCCAGCACAGGTCAAGGAGATCTACCTGAAAACCTGCACTAATAAGTGTCTCTGCAACATATTCCAGGCCTATTGGAGCTATGGGTGGTTTTATGCGGTTTGTGTTTATCAGGGCTATATTCATCGATATGATCCTTACGGGTAGTTATAGATAGCATAGGAAGTATAAATGAGGGGCACAGTAACTATCAATATAGAAATCGTGATTTGGAGATAAGTATAACTAAGTAGTGTCTGGCCGGAAATGTCATTCCGGATTGTAGAGTGCGATGCTGTACCGGTTACAGAAAAAGTTATACTGCTCGGCATCAAGAGTCTTAACATGTGGAAGTAAATATCCACACTTTTATTTATTTAAATACATTATCGGAAAATCATGCTGTAGTTTATTTATATCGTGTTACTTCCGCGAGGGCGTGTTTATCAAACTATTCCCGGTCTGGAGGATTTCTATGCCTATATTTGAACAGCTTTTACAACCTAAAAACTATTCAGTCATTTTCTGCCTTCTTTTTCTTACTTGTACGAATATCTCTTTTGAATCGACTAATGAAGATGATACTATTCCAAAAATCATTCTTGCTCAGACTGCAGATACAGTTAGTGTCGGTGAGCAATATACACCTGTTTTCACCGTTTCAGATGACAAGGATGATAGTACCTACCTGAAAGACCATATAACGATATGGGTGGAGGATAAAAACGGCAACGAAGTAAATATAAATTTGTTTACGAATGAAAAGGGCGTCTATTCTGTTTTCCTTTACACAGTTGATAGTGATGATAATAAATCCAACACCGTTAAAATTACCGTTTTTGTTACAGATGAGGATATAAAGCCGCCTTTACTTACCCTTTTAGGCCCAGTTCCATATTTTGTAGTAAATATTGGGGATGATTATAAAGAACCGGGCGCTATTGCGATTGATAATGTTGATGGTGATATCAGTGATAAAATTACTATTAAAGGTGAGGTGAATACCGGCACTGAGAAAGAATGTACCATTTCTTATACTGTGAAGGATAACGCCGGGAACAGCGCCCGGAAGGAGCGTATTGTCAAGGTCCAAAAAAGCACGGGAAGTGATACTGAAAAACCTGAAATAACACTACGGGGCAACAATCCTGTTGTTCTCCATGTTGGAGAATCGTACCTTGAACCCGGCGCAATCGCAAAAGACAATGTTGACGGCAACATTTCTTATAAAATAGAACTGTTTGATGTCGTTGATACAGCTCGCAGCGGCTCCTACCCGGTGTACTACTTTGTTGCAGATAATGCCGGAAATGTTGCCTATGCCATACGGTCGGTAATAGTTACTGATATTGTTGATAATACACCCCCGGTTATAACATTGAAAGGAGAAAATCCCTTTTATCTGGACCTGCACGAAGAATATGTAGAACCCGGGGTTACCGCGATCGACAATGTAGATGGTGATATTTCGGCGAATATTACTATGGAAGATAATGTCGATGTTGATAATAACGGTAACTATCAAGTAACGTATACTGTTTCTGACGCTTCGGGAAACAGTGCGGAAAAGGTACGCATCGTTAGAGTAGGTATTATTGACTCGATTCCACCGCAAGTTTTTCTTTTCGGACCAAATCCGATGCAGGTGGATTATAAAAGTATTTTCAATGATCCGGGGGCATACGCTGTTGACAATGTTGATGACACAATTCCTTTCAAAGAGTTTACCATTGATAATAACATCAATTTCAATTCGCTCGGGACATATACCGTTACCTACCGGGTTAAAGATAAAGCGGGCAATCAAGCTTCAGCCGATCGGCAAGTTGAAGTCGTTGATACCATAGCTCCGAAAATTACGATTCACGGTGACAACCCAATGTTGGTAGAGCTAAATACAAGTTATAAGGAAAAGGGTGCAAGAGCCGTTGATAATTTTGATGGCGACGTTACTGATAAACTTGATACGCTGGGCGAAGTTAACATCGCGGTTGAAGGCACATATGAGATTACGTATAAAGTAACCGATTCTCATAACAACACAGGACGCGCGGTGCGAACAGTCCAGGTAAAACTTGATTTATGGCCCCCGAACATTGTTTTGCGAGGGGATAACCCCATGGCTATTACCAAAGGGAAAACCTTTACAGACCCCGGCGCTTTCGCACTTGACAATATTGACGACAGTATACCATTTTCTGAGTTCACCGTTACCGATAATATAGACATCAATACATTAGGCTCATATACCGTTAATTACTCTGTCACTGACAATGCCGGTAACAGTGCTGCTGCGACTCGCACCGTAGACGTTCTTGATTCAATCATCCACTATACCGACACATTTTCTCTTGCTATGCGAACGCTTGATAAACAAAAGGACAGCGGTGAAGATGGCGGGAAAGTCGGTGGAGAACCGCGTGGTGATTTTCAAAACACTTCATTTGAGACCCTTTTATACCACCCTTTACAAGAACTGAATAAAATGACTATCACTAAGGTACTACTTATAATCAGTGTATCTAATGTTGATTTCTTTTCAAAGGATAAAACAGCCACACTATATGAACAAGATGCGGGTCCTTATTCTCCTGACGCCAAATATAGTACTTATCCCAACACTGCCTGGACCAAAGAGCTTGGCACAATTACTGCCGGCGAGAATGGTGATTACGAAATTTCCGGTCAGAAATTAAAGGAGTTGGTACAATCCTGGGCAGATGGTACTGACAATGAAGGAATGGTAATTGGCGGTTCTTTTACAAGCACGATGGCTTTTTGGATACTTGATAAGGGTGAGATTATTGTTGAGTGGGTTCAACCCTAATCTAACTTTAGCTGTTGAATATCTCTTTAATTATGTAAATTTATATAGTATAGTAAATGTACCATTGCCTTTTTGAGTTGCTGAAGCGTTTCATGTAAACCATACCTGAAAAAAACGGGCTTTATATGAAAACATCATTTTTACCGGTTATCATTTTTGTTGCTTTTACTTTTGCATCGTCAAATCAGGTAGACACAATATTCATCTCTGCAAACACGACCTGGAACAAAGGTACTATCCAATGTGATACACCGATTGTTGTAAACTCAGGAGTGACCCTTACTTTAGCACCCGGAGCCAGATGCCTGTTTGCCCCGGGCATACCTCTCATATGCCGGGGTAAGTTACTCGCTAAAGGCTCTCAAACTGATTCTATACATTTCGCACCTGCCCAGCCACAGCAGTACTGGGGCGGTATAACTCTTGACGGTAATGGTGCTGACAACTCTGTTCTGGAATTCTGCCGGGTCACCTATGCTGCACAACCATATGGCGGAGGGCTTTGCAGTAGAGACGCGAAAACAATCATCTCGTATTCCTATTTCGCCAATGACTCGTCAGGCTATGATGGCGGCGCAATATACGTCGATAATGACACATTACAGATTTGTTCAACAACAATCGCGTACAACAAGGCACTCATTGGTTATGGCGGTGGCATCTTCTGCCGCGGAAGGCTGGTTATGAGCCAATGCGTGCTCGCTAACAATGAAAGTGTCGGTAAATTTGGCGGAGGCGCTATTGTATTTGGTACCTGTTTTGTTTTTCAATGTGAATTCAACTCAAATACCGCAGGAAGTACGGGTTTTGGCGGTGGGCTCCTCTGTCAGACCGATACCGCAATTATTGTTGGAAACAATTTTACTCAAAACTCCGCATCAAATGGAGGCGCACTCTATAGCAAAAATTATACAGTGATTGAGAATAATACGTTTACTTCAAATACAGCACTTGAACCGATTGGCATCGGCGGCGGATTCAGTTGTAACGGCAGTACGATTATCGAAGGAAATACCATATCATCAAATAGTGCGGATTCCGGTATCGGCGGTGGTATTTATGTAACAGGCCAATCAGTGGTACTGAATAGTAATACATTCTACAACAACCAGGCATACCTTTCCGGCGGCGGAGTCCAGATAAACACGGTTACTGCGAAGATAACAAACAACAGTATTGTTAATAATTCTGCGCTACTTCCCAAAAGTTTTGGTGGTGGCCTTGTATTAAACGCTGCCCTTGAAATCTTTGCAAACAACACCATTGCCAATAATAAAGCAGACAGCTCCGGGGGTGTGTATCATACACCATCCGACACTTCCGTTTTTCTGAATTCTGTATTCTGGGGAAATGCACCTGGTCAAATAAATAATCACTCCTTCATTTTCTGTAACTACAGTTGTGTGCAAAATGGCTGGCAAGGTACATCCGTTATAACTTCCGACCCACTTTTCAAGGATTCCGCCAACGGTGATTATACTATCATTTCTCCATCGCAATGCATTAATGGCGGGACTCCTGATACAACCGGGTTATCCTTACCGGTGAAGGCTCTGAATGGTGTTGACCGGATTATACACGGACGTGTGGATATCGGCGCATTTGAGTATGACGGCCCTACCGACAATAAATATCAGATCCAGAAGCAGGAACCTACCTGTCCTCTACAGACTGTCATAAACGGCAACCGCCTTACTATTTCATGCAAACTTTCCTTTTTACAAAAAATAAACCTCGACCTCTATTCCCTTGACGGCAAACTGATCAGTACAATTTTTGATGGAACATTACAAGCTGGTCTCAACACAGTTACTATTGATAGGCATCGGCATCATTATTCAGGAGGCTGCTATATAATCAGGATGAAAACCGGCTTGTATACCGTGAGCAGGATGGTTACCTGGTTTTGATACTTCTTCATAAATCAGCCTGTGTTATCGCCATTAGAGCAAAGCCTGAATGGATTACCCGATATGCGAAATTCAGGTTCAAAACTCCTGATCTCTGGGATTTTGCTATAATAACTGAATTTATGCATTTAATACTCTTTATGGAGTATTGGAATACTGGAGTGTTGGATTTTGTAGCTTTTTATCCATCACTTTAGTCCTTTAGGGCTCGGCTCCATCACTCCAATACTCCATTACTTTAGTCCTTTAGGGTTCCAACCTGGTATCATATTAAATCCTGCCTGCTCTTATAAACTATTGATTCTTAAGTAAAGAGGTCTGGTTCTCTGAAGTTGGGGATCACGAAGTTCTGTTATGTATTATTCTTTTATCTTTCTCTTCCCCGGCAGAGCCGCTTCAGTAACTTTCGGCAATTTACCGAAGATATTCTGATAAATCTCATTATACCGGTCTTTCCCACCGATAAAATCGCACACCTGCGGCATGACTTTTTTTGCCTCATCACACATGGCGCGTGAAACATTATGGATATCCCACTGTGCGTGCGTATCCTCTCTCAATCGTGAGATATGGTACAATTCCCTTGCGTTAAGCCGCATTAACACCCGTTTCCGGTGGGCGTTTGTCAGAATATACGGTGCGGCGAGAGGAATTTCATTATTTATTTTTTCATATACCTCAGCGCTTTTATCTGCAATTTCTTTAAAGAAACCATCCATACCAATCTCTTTCATCGACTCCGGTATCGTCAAACCCAGGCGGGGATCATAATCCTGTGAAGTAATCGTTGACATACGGTGGCGTTTGAGCTGCCCGAAACATGCTGATGACAGTGCGATATTAAAGGTCAGGTTAACGTATTCAAATTCCCGCAGCATCGAGTCGTAGAACTGCATATTCTGCCAGGCTGTTTTATAAATGCGTTCCTTTTCACTATCTGTCATGGATTCAACCGCTTCCCGGCACTTTTCATAAGGCAGATCCGATGAAACGTGCAGTAACGAAGCAGCCACAGTATCATCAGGATTCGGTGTGTATTCAACGAGTTGTACTTCCCGGATTGTATAAGCTGCAGGGGGATTATAGTCAGTTTTTATAAGCTCTTCGGCAAGCTCTTTAAGATGCGGGTAGGTATCGCGGTCACGGTCGTTTGCATCATGAAAAATAACAATAGATGGTGCGATCTCCACGATCTGGTCGTAGATCATCCTGCCGAGTGCTTGCACCTCTGATAAGGGATGTGACGCGAACCTGCGAAGCAGCAGTTCCAGGTTACGGGCGTTAATGGTCATGCCGACCTGAGACTCTGTCGCTAACGCAGTTATATAACGGGCATCCTCTTTTGCCCAGCCCTCCAAAAGTTCATGCTTCTTGGGATTTTCAGCAAGCTCCGCATGTTTTTTAAAGACATGTTCTTTCAACTGCTCATACAGTTTAAAATACGCTTCATTCTGTTGGCCAATCATGTCGATAAATTGCTGTTCAAATTGTGTACCTTTAATTTCTTCCGGAATCACATAATCTTTATCGAGTGTAATATAGCGCTGAGACTTTTCTGTATAGGAGCAGAGCCGAAATTTCTCGAGTTCTTCCATTGCGTAGCGTGAAGCACCTATTACATCAAGGTTGAATACTGCATGTTCGGCTACTGAGTGGTGTCCCATCCTGAAAATAATGGTAGAATTAGAACGCCTTGAATGTTCCACCTCTTCCCTTGCACTCTGCCTGATCTCATTGATCGGGCGCGGATCACGGCTTATACGGGCATATGCTGCGGAAATAACTTCCGGCGTTACATCATCGCGTTTCCCGGCCTTTTCTTCCATGTCGCGCAGAACACCTGAATCCACATTATAACCGGCTAAATAAACTTTCATACTTACCTTTCTTTGGTAAAAATTATTTATCTGCTACTATAGAGTTGCAGCATTCAAAGATAATAAAAAAGCCCGGATTTTGAAACATTGAATTTGAAAAAAAAATAATGCGAGATACAAAATGGATATTGCAAAATGATTAATGATTAATTTAAAATTGAAAATGAAAAGAGCCGAGGACGACGGACGAGGAGGAAGGAGGAGGACGATTATTAGCAAAAGTCAGTAAACCGTAATCCTAACCGATAGACGAAACGGGCATCGTCACCCTGACCGTAACCGAATTTTTATAGAGAATAGGCCAGGAAATAGTAATTCTTTCCCCGGTAAAACTGATCGCAGAACTCACTTTTCGACAACGGCTCTTTATGCATCAAATATCTATCCATTAGAGTAAGCTTAAGACCACAATCGACGTTAAGAAGGTCAAAAACATCCTCAGGTTTGGTGTTGTAACAGTCAGCAGCACCTAAACCATGCTCAAAAATGATATATGGCTTCTCCTTTTTTATCAGCTCTCTCCCACCTCGTAAAACCTGTAATTCTGCGCCTTCAACGTCAATCTTAATAAAATCTACAGCAACATTACCAAGGACATTATCCATTAAATCAGTTGTAACGGTAATTGAAGTATCTTCCTCTTCAGGCCGGTCATATTTACGTCTCTTAAAGCCGCTATACCCGGGATTTGTTATAACATAGTTAAAACGACTCCCCCCTCCGGTATCACTTAACGCAATATCGCTGAATGTAATATTCGGGTTGCCGCCAAAATTGCTCTTAAGGTGCTCGAAAAAATCCGGCAACGGCTCAAACGCAAACATTTTTCCCCTGGGAGCATATTTCAGCATCATTTGTAAAATATCCCCTTGATGACAACCGACATCAACACAGACGGAAGTATCCTTTAACACCTTCTTCATCACCAGCTCGGTCAAAATGTTATAATTCTCTGACTTGGAAACTAATCCTGTTTTCGATAATAATCGGGCCAGGGAAAGACTTTGCAGAGCAATGTTTTTCAATATTTTTTTTATAATTTTTTTCATACTATCCGGATTTTCATGTCAGGATGGAATAGATCGTACCTGATCTTGTTCAGCTTGTTTTTCAATACCTTCATCTGCCGCTTTTCGGCTTTGTGCACCGGAGATCTTTCGTACCAATCTACCCGCAAGAAAAATCAGAGGGATATCTACAACATCCGCAATAATAGTTATTATTGATGCGAATTGCAGCTCTTCCAGACTTTCAGCACGCACCTGAAATTTTCCGCTCATCTGGCCTAATACACTACTGACAATAATTAAAGCCCACCATCTCCCCAACAGGGACGATGTCCCTTTTAGATCTTGCGGGTCCTCCGCTAAGGAATTACACCAGATTTCCGACATTGATTTATATGGTTTATATGCGTTTAAAATTGGAACGAAATAGCACCCAATCGACCATCCCGGCGTAAATTGCAACTCCTCGATTCCAAATGCATGCAAATTCGCATTCGCC
>CBDVBE010000089.1:0-17922 GCA_965372145.1 uncultured bacterium
ATTCACACTGACGATTATGGGAAAATATCTTTTGTTTTTGACATTATAGAAATTTTCAGAATTCATATTGATAGAGTAGTAATGAAACTTTTCAGTAAAAGAATGGTTAAGAAAGAGATGTTTCAGGAAGTAAAGAATGGCATGACTCTGGATAAGAAAGGTAAGGAGCTTATCATTGAAAAGTATAATGAAGAGATGGAAAAAACAATTAGATACAGGAATCGAAATATTAAAAAGAAAAATATGATAGAATATGAGTGTCACAGAATAGCAAACGGTTTCATTGGAAGGAATAAAGATGTTAACATGGTTGATTTATGATATAACAGAAGATAGAACAAGAACAAACGTGGCCAAGTTGTGCAAAAATAGCGGACTGATAAGGGTTCAGAAAAGTGTATTCCTTGGAAATATTGAAATGAACACTATGGATGAAATCCTTCTTGAATGTGAAGAAAAGATTGATACTGAAACAGATTCGATTTATATTTTCCCCATGTGTGATGAGGACTTTAAAAAAGTAAAAACAGCAGGTAATGCATTCGATAGAAAGATTGTGTCTGATAAAGTTTTGGCAAAATTTTTCTAAGAATACCTGTTATTTATTGGCCATTTAATGTTCTTTGAACCTATCTCTGTTACTGACAAGCACTTATAAAACAATAAAGAATGTAAAATATCTGTTAATATGTCAATTTTAAAAGGAATTCAGTGTTGAAAAGGTTGAAAACAGCTTTAGTATTTTCTTTTCAAGTCATTGATATTTATAAGGTTCTTTTATAAATAGGCCTCTAATTCAATATCCAGTATAACAAGGATTGAAACAATGCTGGCTCGGCCGGTGTCGCTATTACTCGATCCCCTCTAATTCAATATCCAGTATAACAAGGATTGAAACATTATTACTTTATCCGATCCCCGCAGATCGTCATGCCTCTAATTCAATATCCAGTATAACAAGGATTGAAACTCGGATTGCACATAATTTTCAGGCATAAAAAATCCTTTTCCTCTAATTCAATATCCAGTATAACAAGGATTGAAACCCCGTTATTTTTGACGGGTTATATCTGTATTCGGCACCTCTAATTCAATATCCAGTATAACAAGGATTGAAACTTAATGACTGATCACTTAGCGCATACCGCTCTTCGACCTCTAATTCAATATCCAGTATAACAAGGATTGAAACCGCAGCACCGGATCAGGATTGGGGAGTGTGTTGTAGCCTCTAATTCAATATCCAGTATAACAAGGATTGAAACCAGAGATGCAGGTTTTCATACGGCATGAGTATTTTCCTCTAATTCAATATCCAGTATAACAAGGATTGAAACATGGTCTCACCGACCACCTGATGAGCCGGTTCCGGCCTCTAATTCAATATCCAGTATAACAAGGATTGAAACATTGACTTTCCGGTTATTATCGTAGTCTCCTCGACTACCTCTAATTCAATATCCAGTATAACAAGGATTGAAACTTGAGGACTGCCTGCTCTCCTAGATTCGCCAGAGACCTCTAATTCAATATCCAGTATAACAAGGATTGAAACATAGACATGTTCATACGATTGCTCCGACCGGAACACCCTCTAATTCAATATCCAGTATAACAAGGATTGAAACGAATGGTGGGGGGCGGTTACAAGTGGCAATTATTCTACCTCTAATTCAATATCCAGTATAACAAGGATTGAAACAGGGAAACGCATTGCTGACAGATAGACGATTGAGCCAACCTCTAATTCAATATCCAGTATAACAAGGATTGAAACGCGGAGTATGCTGAGGATACTGAGCTGGTCGGCATACCTCTAATTCAATATCCAGTATAACAAGGATTGAAACTATAACTGTTTTATCTATACTGTTATTTTTTGGTATGCCTCTAATTCAATATCCAGTATAACAAGGATTGAAACATCTATATGCACGTAGTGGTCGTGTACACGACATTGCCTCTAATTCAATATCCAGTATAACAAGGATTGAAACTAGGTATCATCCATCTATACGAAGGTCCAGAGACCCTCTAATTCAATATCCAGTATAACAAGGATTGAAACCCCATTCGTTATTAAAGATCATCAACATAGGCATTCCTCTAATTCAATATCCAGTATAACAAGGATTGAAACATAGCAAAGTATACGCAATCGAAAAAGCGGAAACGCCTCTAATTCAATATCCAGTATAACAAGGATTGAAACAATACTACCTACCGTACTCTGATGCCTCTGGATTCGAGCCTCTAATTCAATATCCAGTATAACAAGGATTGAAACCCGCGTTGCGTTCCATTGGCCTGAACAAACAGCCACCTCTAATTCAATATCCAGTATAACAAGGATTGAAACCGTGTTGTAAGATGTTCGCCCGCTTCCTATTGTTCTCCTCTAATTCAATATCCAGTATAACAAGGATTGAAACGTAATGGTGAAGGTCATTTACAGCATGAAAAAGATGCCTCTAATTCAATATCCAGTATAACAAGGATTGAAACATGTTATCTCGGACTGTATATAATTGTTGGTCCTCGACCTCTAATTCAATATCCAGTATAACAAGGATTGAAACTTTGTTAGGCGACGTTCAATCGCTTCAACATAAAACCCTCTAATTCAATATCCAGTATAACAAGGATTGAAACGTTCACGGGGATGATCCATACACACTTGACAAAGATCCTCTAATTCAATATCCAGTATAACAAGGATTGAAACTGGTCACAAGCAGGCCACACCATTGATACAAATATCCTCTAATTCAATATCCAGTATAACAAGGATTGAAACCTGTTAGTTGTGCTTTCATTCTCCGCCCCCGGTTAATTCTTCTAATTCAATATCCAGTATAACAAGGATTGAAACATGTCGGGGGAGAGTCATACCGGAAGAGAGGGTGTTCTTCTAATTCAATATCCAGTATAACAAGGATTGAAACCTGATATTGACAGGTTGCAAACTTGGAAGAGCTTTTCTTCTAATTCAATATCCAGTATAACAAGGATTGAAACTGGCCATGGTAGACATGACGTGAAATAATCGTGCCGTTCTTCTAATTCAATATCCAGTATAACAAGGATTGAAACCTGGTTTTCCACTCCGTGGCTGCCCATACGTTAGACTTCTAATTCAATATCCAGTATAACAAGGATTGAAACTGGCCATGGAAGACACGATGTAAAATAATCGTGTCGCTTCTAATTCAATATCCAGTATAACAAGGATTGAAACGTATATAATTTCCATCCTCATCATGACACCTGTTCCAACTTCTAATTCAATATCCAGTATAACAAGGATTGAAACCGAATAGTCACCATCGCCTGTTTCGGGACTGAAAATTCTTCTAATTCAATATCCAGTATAACAAGGATTGAAACCATCGGCAGTTATTATGGATATGGAATCAGCTCAAAACTTCTAATTCAATATCCAGTATAACAAGGATTGAAACAAACGAAACTAGAAGACGAAGGGATCGAATAGTATGCTTCTAATTCAATATCCAGTATAACAAGGATTGAAACAAAAATCATTAATCTTTGTAGCAGTACTGGCAGGGACTTCTAATTCAATATCCAGTATAACAAGGATTGAAACTATTCAGAACAACACCATCTCCTTTGCCGTATTGGAGGGCCTCTAATTCAATATCCAGTATAACAAGGATTGAAACTACAACTGTTAAAAATTGATTATATTAATTATTATGAATTCTAATTCAATATTCAGTATTGTATATTCCGTATTTATCCCGGCTACATCGTTAATGTTCCGGGAGATATGGATTTTTTAATGTACTGGCTAATCGTTGATTAATAAGGACCCAATAAATGAAACAGGAAACACGATATAAAAAACTGACCAAAGCCAGAAAAATTCTTGGTATTTCAGAAGAGGTGACGCTTAATGAAATAAAACACACCTTTCATGGTTTGATTCGTCGATGGCACCCAGATAAATCACATAACAGCAGTGATGAACACAAAAAGAAATCAAGGGAAATAATAGAATCGTATCAAATTATAATGAAGTTCTGTAGTGAATACAAAATTTCATTTTCAAAAGAGAGTGTGGATAAATACCGGCCTGCAGAGGAATTATGGTGGGAACAGTTCGGCAATGATCCTATGTGGGGACCCATGAAAAAGGAATAATATGAAATTAGAACATATCGCGCTGTCAATCACCAGAACGGTTTAATTAACTTGCCTAAGTCAAGTTCAATTGTATTGTTATGCAGCCTTACTTCTATGGCGTTTCTTTATTGCAGGGGATTTCTCTTGGATTCGTCGCATTGCATATCTATCATATATTTTTTCATCGCAATCAGGACATTCGTAATACTCAAGGGATGGAACTAAATATCTTTGTCCTTTATACTCGCCTGACCAATTTTTCCTGACTTTTTTAATCTTTTCACTGCCACAAGTCGGGCATTCATTAATTGTAAATTTTTCGTCCATATACATCCTCACTGTGCTTTTTTAGATGAAATGAGAAAGTAGAATACATCATGTCCGGCTTTTTTAACAAGTTTTCCTTTAGAGTAAATCGGCAATCCCTCCAAATTTGTGCTTTGAATGATATATAAGTTTTCACGTATACCCTGTCGATAGGGGCTTCGTGAACGTAAAGTTTTAAATATAGGCAACAGCATTCAAAATCGATTCTGCAACATCCATATCTGTAATACCATCAATTTCCATTTCAATTCGAGACTTTTCGCTAAATATAAATCGTCCTGCTAAAACAGCTCGCTTTATCCGAATTAGAATCTCTG
The DNA here is from genome assembly GCA_965372145.1 of uncultured bacterium. Taxonomy (GTDB): domain Bacteria; phylum Fibrobacterota; class Chitinivibrionia; order Chitinivibrionales; family JANQEN01; genus CBDVBE01. Next base: position 4,791 of record CBDVBE010000089.1, read on the forward strand.
TCATATGCTTCCTTTTGATATTTTACCATAAAAAAATTAAGATAGCTTTATTTAACGATATTTTAGTAAAATTGTATATTTTTCGTTTGTCGCGCAACAATTAGCAGCATAACATTTAGTTTTTATCACAGTTTTGGATTAATTCTTTTATAAAATATTAAGGCAAAGGAGGCCATTCGTCCGTATTTTTTTTCTATCACATCAAATCATTCAAAATGCGTTTAATTGTACCGGGAGCGGTGTATTATGTGACAGGGCGGTACTGTCTGCTATTTTATATCTAAAATAATCAAAAAAAACCAGTTGACTTTTTTACAAAAACCAACTATACTTATACTATACAAACTTTGTTTTATTAACCAAACACTGGAGGGTATATTACAACATTAACTCCCTGTTTAGAAGATTATATTGAAGCAATATTCAATATAAGTAATGAAAAGCAGATTGCCCGGTCTAAAGATATAAAGAAGGCGATGAATGTTCACGGCGCCACTGTTACCGGTGCATTGCAAGCTCTTTCTGAAAAAGGGATGATTAATTATGCACCATATGAAGTGATCACTTTGACGCCGAAGGGTTACAAAATAGCACAGGTAATTGCAAGGCGCCATGAAATTTTAAAGGATTTTCTTGTTGATACCCTTGGAATAGATATCTCTGAAGCAGAAAAAGTTGCCTGCGGTATGGAGCACAGCCTGACACCTACGGTGACTATGCGACTGGCAGCATTTGTTGATTTATTTAAAAAAAATCCTGACTTACATAAAATGTGCCAGGATTCTTATAAAGCGTTTCTTAATAAATTTGAAAATGAAACCCTGAATAAATGTGTTAAAAAAGATGAGGTTAAACGAGGCGAATTATGACTTACTGGAGGGGAAATTTTTTTAAAAATACTATTAAATCATTTTTTTTATCCTTAAAGTTTGGATTTCCAAATACTTTTTGTTCTTTAATACATTCTATTGACTTGTTAACATTTATTGTATAGCCATAAACAAACAAAAAGTAATTGAATACTAAATCGTATGAATTCAGTAAAAAAAAATACCTTTGCCGACGATAAAGAAGGAGGTCGAATAAATATGTACTATACATGGTTTACTCTATCCTATCTTGGGGCAACTCTGATAATCAATCTGATTGTATTTCTAATCGGTAAATTGTTGTCACTATTTTGATAGCAAAACATAAAACAACCATAAAGTCATTCATCCTAATTCAAATAAACTTAAAAAAATGCAATGAATGAATTTGAAATAAAATTCAGAGACTATTTAAAAAACAAGGGGCTTAGTTGCACGAGTGCTCGTATGAATATCTTACATGCGGTATATACTATACGCGGACATTTTTGTGTTGAAGATGCGTTTCTCTATTTAAATGACGCTAAAAAAAATGTTTCGAGAGCTACAATATATCGGATAATAAACCTACTTGTTGATGGAGGATTTATTTCCGAAATAACTATTTATAATGGAAGGGCTCTGTATGAATGGTCTTTGGGGAAAGAACCTCACAACCATCTTGTATGTATTACATGCGGCAAAATTATTGAAGTTCATAACCAAAGATTTGAAAACCTGACAAAGGAGGTATTAAACAAAAACGGTTTTTATCCTGTCAACAGTAGAATAACCATAAAAGGATATTGCAATAAGTGTCTGAAGAAAGAAGAAACAATAAATAAAATCAGTACCATAATCTAAGGAGGCATTCCAATGGGCAATGTACTATCACTGACAGATATCTCAGCAGGAGAACGAGGTATAATTTCGGCAATAGAGGGAGGGTACGGTTTAGTCAGCAAGCTTGATGCAATGGGAATCAGGGTCGGCAAGGAAGTCACCAAGGTGAGCGCGCAGTGGATGAGAGGACCGGTCATTTTACGCCAGGGGAATACTCAAGTGGCTATCGGATTCGGCATGGCACAGAAAGTACTGGTCGAGATATGCGATAACGGAGGTGCAGTATGAAAATATTGCTTATGGGAAATCCGAATGTCGGCAAAAGTGTCATTTTTAACCGTCTTACCGGTGCAGACGTCATTGCTTCCAATTATCCCGGCACGACCGTTGAATTTACACAGGGCAGTATGAAAATCAGTGGAGAACGTGCGGATGTTATTGATGTTCCGGGCACCTATACACTGGAACCTACTTGTAAGGCGGAAGAAATAGCGGTCAGGATGCTGAAAGAAGGAGAGGTTGTTATTAATATTGCGGATGCAACAAATTTAGAGCGGAGTCTTAACCTTACGCTTCAATTGATCAAAAGAAAAATCCCCTTCATTATAGCGCTCAATCTCTGGGATGAAACAAAGCATACCGGCATAGCAATCGATGTGGAAAAACTGGAAGAGATATTAGGCGTCCCCTGTACACCTACCTGCGCTGTAACCGGCGAAGGGATTAAACAGCTCGTTGAAAATATAAAGGATGCAAAGACTTCTCCATTCGAATATGAGGATGAAGAGAGGTGGCACGAAATCGGTACTATAGTTGAAAAAGTCCAGAAAATAACCCACAGGCACCATACTTTTCTGGAAAAGTTCGGAGATGCGTCGGTGAAGCCGCTTGCCGGAATCCCGATAGCGTTGGCTGTCATGTTTCTTACGTTTAAAATCATCAGATTTATCGGCGAAGGACTTATCGGTTATGTATTCGAGCCTCTTTTTGAAAATCTCTGGACACCGGTTATGCTTAAATTTTCAGCACTCCTGGGGGCTGGGGGATTTATTCATGACATGCTTATAGGAAAGCTCATAGATGGTGAGATAGATTACGGGCAATCCTTCGGCCTGTTGACTACGGGTCTCTTTGTCCCGTTCGGCGCAGTGCTGCCCTATGTATTTGCATTCTATGTGGTTCTCTCGTTCTTAGAGGATTCAGGTTACCTTCCCAGGCTGGCTGTTATGGTAGACACATTAATGCATAAATTGGGTCTTCATGGATTGTCAATAATACCCATGCTGCTCGGCCTCGGTTGTAATGTCCCCGGGGCCCTGGCCACAAGAATCCTGGAAACAAAGAGAGAGAGGTTTATTGCTGCAACCTTAATGGCGATTGCAGTTCCCTGTATGGCGCTCCAGGCTATGGTTATAGGGCTGGTAGGGAAACATGGCGTCAAAGGGCTCGGAGCCGTATTCGGCACATTGTTTTTAGTATGGATTATACTTGGGATTTTACAAAACCTGGTATTAAAAGGCAAATCACTCGAAATATTTTTAGAGATACCGCCCTATAGAATTCCCTATATGCGGGGCCTGTTAAAAAAGATATGGATACGGATAAAATGGTTTATCAAAGAAGCGGTACCATTCGTGCTGCTCGGTGTCTTTATTGTTAATATACTTTACACGCTGGGAATTATTCAATTTATAGGGAAATACACCGCACCGGTAGTAACCGGAGTTCTCGGCCTTCCAAAGGAAGCTGTCGGCGCGCTGGTAATCGGCTTTTTACGTAAGGATGTGGCGGTTGGGATGCTCGCTCCCCTGGGCTTGACACTAAAGCAGCTCGTCGTAGCATCAGTGGTCCTGTCAATGTATTTCCCCTGTATCGCCACCTTCACGACCCTGGTAAAAGAACTGGGATTTTCAGACATGCTGAAATCAGCGGGAATTATGATTGTATCAAGTCTTGTTGTAGGCGGATTGTTAAATCTTGTTTTGTAGTGTTGTAATTATTGGGAAAAAGGTAGCCGTTCACGGCTTGAAATTAGAAATTAGAAATTGGATGTTTATAAATAGTACAAAAGCATGAATACCAAATTTCCAATTTCATTGTTCTGTGAACGCTTACGGAAAAAGTATAAATCACAAAAAGGGAGACTAACATGTTTTTAAGAAAAAATTTTGTATACGTTTTAGTAATTATTGCAGTGTTCGTTTCTTTAACCTATGCAGAAGCGGAGAAAGAAAAAGCAGAAACGGAAAAAGAGAATGCGGTGGAGCTTGCTCCATCTGCTGTGCTTGAAGTAGATATCCTGCAATCGTTCGCTGAAGATGATAAATCAGGCAGCGCTGCAATCGGAAGGCTTGAGACAGGTGTTGAAGCGAGTGTCGGTGAAAAAGTGGAAACAGGACTTTTTCTCGAACTCGGAGATGAGGATGTAATAGGACTGCTTGAAACCTGGTTTACATTCAAACCGGTTGAAGTTCTTTCTCTGACGGCAGGACAGTTGACAATGCCCTTTGGAGAATATGCAACGGAACTTATGACCGATCCGCTTGTCATGTGCGGTTATGAAGATGACAGTATCGAAATTGCCGGTGCTGAGACGATATTTCCAGGTTTTATTGCCGGCCTTGAATTGGAGAGTTTCTTTATTGCAGCCGCAGCATACAATGCCTCCCATTCAGAACGTCTGGAAGCTTTTGCCGCAAAAACGGGATTCTCTATTAAAGAAATTGTGTCATGCGGCGTATCAATTCGGATTGAGCCATTTTCAATAATCGATCTTGATGTAAATCTTGCTGTAACCCCGGTACCATTTATTGCACTAATAGGAGAACTCTATACGGGTATAAAAAACGGCGATGGCGGTAATAAACTTCTTGGTATTCATAGTGAGCTTGATATGATGCCGATAGATCCGCTTGTAATTGCAGTCCGCTTTGGCAGGTTAGTAGATCACAACAAAGAAGGCTCAGGAGGCATACAGCTCGGTGGATGTGTCAAGTACTCCGTTAATGATCATATAACCTTCGGTATTGAAGCAAACGGGAATGCCGAAATAACTGACGGTGAAACAGGAGGCTGGGATAATCTTGTAATTAGAATCGGTTGCTCTATTGAGTAAAAATGCATGTAGTCACTGATTAACCGTTCAACGATACGGGCGCAGGCTGCTACGCACCCCTGATATGGGGGCGCCGCTTACCCGAAACTACTTTCTAGTGTTGTTGAATAATGCAATAAGCGCACTATCCAGGTGCATATATTTAAGTTACCACTGCAGGTGGTGGTAATGTGGCTTATTGTACCTAATTTTCTTTCGTCGAAACTCACAATGTGTGTGGTGTATGTTAGAATTTTAACCTATTTCCTTCCCCAGTGTTGCCGGTACAAATCTACCAAGCTTCACGTGCTTTTCACTTGTTAATTTATACGCTATCTCTTTTACCTTTTTAGCCGGACCTCGAAGGAGAACAACTTCCATGCAATTGTTGTGATCTAAATGGGCATGCATTGTTGCAATAATATTGCCGTGGTCTTCGTGTTGATGGTTGGTTAAATGCTCTCCGACTCCCTTTTTATGATGGTCATAGACCAGGATAACGGCTGCTGCGGTTTCACCGGTTGCGGTTTCCCATTCAGAATCTACCTGATTATGTCGTATAAGGTCTCGAATAGCTTCCGACCGGTTGGTGTAGCCTCTTCGCTTTATGTCCTTATCGAAACGACTCAGCAAGTGCTGCGATAAAGAAACGCCGAAACGTATACATTCATCCATATAACAACCTCTTTTTATGTTATGGGTTTGCAATAAAAAATAATTGATAGGTAAGTATAAATTTATGGAAAAATAACACCTTTTAAAAATTCTTTGAGAAAAAAGTGTTACGAATTTAAAAATAATAACACTATAATAGTGTCACGTTTTATATTTTAGTAACACGCCACTTGCAATAGTAACATTGTGGTCAATGTATGACCTAAGCCAATGAAAGGAGCTTATGTATGCGAGTAAAAAGTATTGCTGTTTTTGGGCTTACTATAGCAATCATTATGTTAGTTTTCAATGCTGTATTATACGCTGCTGATTCTACAAATATAATTGAATTGGATAAAATGGTGGTTCGAGAAAAACGAAGTACCGTATTCTCTTCAGATATTATTGACAGTACTGCACTGGCACTACCACAGGATTCAAAAACTGTTGACGGATTATTGGTAAACCTTGCGGGAATTGATGTGCAGCGGACCTCTCCGTCCTCCGGTAAAGGGCGTGGTGTGACCATTCGCGGGTTCTCCGAATCACAAAGCCTTATTATGCTCAATGGAAGGCCGCTCAACGGCGCCGGTGTTATGGGAGGTGATTATGTCGATTGGTCTTCGTTGTCAATAGACGATGTAAAGGAAATCGAGGTGATCCGAGGCGCAAAGTCGGCGGAGTACGGCAATACGCTCGGCGGTGTCATCAATATTATCACCAAACGTGATATGCAATCCCCTGCCAAAACAAAAATTAACCTATCCTATGGAATAGTCTCGCCTGAGCATGCAAAAGACGCGTTTGAAAACAGGGCAACCGATATTTCAATAGTACATCATGCGAACATTCTGGATGTAGCGGCGCTTGACCTGTTTGCAGGATATGCACAGGGTGAGCCGTTTCTACGCAATAACGGTTTCAAACGGTCAAATTTCGGCGGGGAACTGTCCGTTATGCTGCCGATGAAAATCAAAGCAACAGCGGGCCTGCGCAGCACGATTCAATACCGGGGCTTTGCCATTGCAAATGAAGTCGGGTCTCCTTATTATAATAGTAAGTTCCCGGAATCCGAAGAAAGCGCAGGCGGCGGCCCCGGCCTGGCATGGAAAGGCGGTGACTACTATTTCGGTGATAGAAGTTACTGGAAAAACATACGCAAACAGATCGATTTTTCTCTGCAGAAAGAGTTTAAATCACTGCTGCTCAGTGCTCAGGTATACATTAACGACCAGGACAGGACCGAGTATTTCTATGCAATAACCGATACCAACAACCTTGTGCTCGAACGGTTTGCGAAGCCCGAAGATTATACCTGGGGTTGGAATATTAAAGCGAACCAATCCATTAAAGAAAAACATACACTCAGTTACGGTTTTGAGGGAATAAGCCTGCGTTACAATAATTCTGACATCAAACATTGTAATTCGGCATACTTCAGATTTCCTCCTTCGGATTACGGTAACCCTGATGAAACTATCCGTGCTGCAGACCGGTATTCGGCGTTTATCCAGACATTTTTTAATCTAGGAGAAAGGTTTGAAGTAACACCCGGAGTTCGCTACGATTATTATATTGGTACGAAACAGGACACCACTGTTGATAAAACACCTCGCCATGGTGTAAGCCCCAACACCGGTGTTGCGGTTAAAATCTGGAAAGGCGGGGAGGTCACTCTTCATGGCGCTTATGCATATCGTTTTCCCACCTGTCCCGAGCTGTACTGGTATTATGGCGGCTATCAGCCGGGTGAACGGAAAGAACTCTCGCCGGAACGGTCGGTCCAGAGCGAGCTTGGCCTTGTGCAGAGCTTTTCTATATCTGAGAAGTTTAATGGATCAGCCGGGGTGCGGGGATATTATTATCCGGTTTATGACTATATCCGTACAATATTCGGATACCGACCAAGCCGTCTAATCTATAATATTGATAAAGTAAACCTGTACGGTTTTGAAATTGAATGCGCTTTTGACTTTCTGGAAGTGTTAAGCATCCGGGGTAATTATACGTTTCAGGTAACTGAGAAAACAGGTGATACCTTTGACAGCAGCATGGCGCTTACCGATGGGCTTCCCGAGCTGCCGAGACATAAAGGCAATTTCGGTATTGAATACAATGCACCGAATGGGGCAACTGTCGGACTTGCCATGCGTTTAGTCGGGGAGAAAGATGTCATCGAAGGAAACCCGGCAATGGGAAATGCAACAACACTCAGGCACCTTGATGCGTTTGCAGCATTTCGTTTATACGGCTCATACCCGCTATTGTCAAAAGGGAAATATTCAGCGAAAGCAAAACTCGGTATTGATAATCTCTTTAATACCGACTATGAGGAGGAGCCCGGAATCCCCATGCCCGGTATAACAACGACAGGCTCTATTGAGGTAACCTTCTGAGAATGAGATGAATTAATGAAAACGAACAATATAACGGAACCCGATTTCTGGATAGAAAAATGGCATGAGTTAAATGCCCGAAGCACCGCGTTTCAGGGGTATGGCACCGCCCGTACCTGGAACAGTATGGCTGCCGGTTATGGAAAACCGGATGAAAACGAAGGGGATAAAAAGAAATCAGCCATTGCAGATACAATCGCCATCCTGGAGCAGAAGGGCATATCTCTTAACGGGAGTCGTATACTTGACATAGGATGCGGTCCGGGCCGTCATGCATTCGCGTTTGCTGAAAAAGGTGCGGAGGTCGTATGTATTGATATAGCGGAAAATATGATTAAACGGCTTCGCGCTGAAACACCTGACCGTTTACAGGACCGAATTTCACCGGTACTCGCAGACTGGCATACCCTGGATTTGGACGAGCATGGATTCAGCAAAACATTTGACCTGGTATTCGCCAACATGACCCCAGCCGTTACCGGGCCGGAAACTTTTCTGAAACTCATGGAAGCAGGCAGGCAATGGTGCTGGTTTCGCGGATGGGCCGGGAAAAGGGAAAATCCGTTCCTTGAAAACCTGCACAGGGAACTCTTTACAAAGGAACCTGCTTCCTTTACCGGCAATTTTATTGTGGCATTCAACCTGGTTTGTGCGTTGGGTTTTTATCCTGCATGCTCCTTTTATCCTATAGGGTGGACAAATAAAACCCCGGTACCTGAGGCAATCGATTTTTACAGTACCTTTTTTCAACCGGGTGGCGAGATGCCTCCGGATGAATTGAGAAAGAAAATTACCCGTTACCTTGAGAAAAAGGCGCATGATGGATATATTGAATATACTGTCCGGGGCCATACCGGAATGATGCTCTGGAATACCGGCAAATAGTAATAATTACAGGAGAATACTTATGAATACCATACCGGATAAACTGTTCAATCCGCGACAGGAGATCTTGCAATTGCTCTTACATGGAGATCTTGAAAAACTGCTTGAAATGACAGGAATGCTCCACGGCCATTACTGCCCCGGTGTAGCGCTGGGAGTTAAAGCTGTCCATATCGCTTTCAAAGATTTGGGTTTTACAGACAATACCGGCATGGAAGAAATTATGGCGGTTGTCGAGTGTAACAACTGCTTTGTTGACGGAGTACAGTTTGTCGCCGGCTGCAGCCTGGGTAATAACTCGCTGGTCTATAAAGACCTGGGTAAAACCGCGGCGACGTTTTACAAACGCAGTTCCCCGGATGCGGTAAGAGTATGCGCAAAAACATTCGACCTGCAGGATGAAGCGGATGATGAAAAACAGGAAGCAGACGCGCTCTTTGAGCGTGCCGTAAAAAAACGCGAAAAACTTTCCAATGCGGAACAGAAACGCATGAAAGAACTCTGGATTAGGCGGTCCTTTGCTGTGGTAAATGCTCCTGATACCGATATTTTTACTGTTGCCCACACAAAAGCGCCGGTATTTTCCTTTGCGCCGATTTTCGATTCCCAGACCTGCTCATTATGCGGTGATATGGTCATGGAAACAAAAACACTTATGCAAAAAGGCAAGCCTGTATGTATTCCCTGTGCAAAGGCCGAGTATCACATGGTAGTCGGTAAAGGCATTGTTACGGGTGGAGGTATGGACTCATGAGCCATAAACAATTACCCCTGCTTTTTATTACAGCCTTACTTACGCTCATTGCATGCAATCAATCAAACGACCGGATGCGCAGGGGAGTGTCAAGCGATACCGACACCCTGATTGATGCTGCGGGCCGGGCCGTTACTATTCCGGGAAACGCCGTGCGGGTAATTTCTCCTTTTACCATGTATACGCGGCTTATTGTTGCGCTCGGATGCTGTGATAAGCTGGTGGGCATTTCGCATTCGTGCGTGCTGCCCGAGGAAGAGTTCGGCTGTAACCATACACTTCTTGAGTTACCGGATGTCGGCCCTTTCGGCGCCAATATCGAACTTATCGCGTCGCTGAAACCTGACCTTATCTTCGCGTCGCTGACCGATGTGGCGACATTCACGGAAAAAAGCGGCGCAACGGTTATTGCCGTCTCCTTCCCCAGTGATATACCGATGACCGATATGTTTTACCGGCAGATTGACATGATCGGTAAAGCGCTTCGTTGTAAACCGCAGGCGGACAGCCTGAAACAGTTCATCCGGCAGAAACTGGAGCAGGTCACCGCCAAAACGGCTCAGGTACCTGAAGAGAAAATGCCGCGTGTCTATTTTGCCTGGACAACATGGACCGGCGACATTCTCAATACGGTCAGTGAGTTTGATCCCATAGAGCTTGCCGGCGGCGTCAATGTGGCGCGTGAAGCGAAAACCTTTGCGAAAGGAGAGCGGGGCATACTCGTTTCGCGGGAGCATATTATCAAATGGAACCCGGACATTATTTTTATTTCGCGATACCAGCCGCAGAAATGGATGGGGCCGGGGGGGAATACTACAGTCCCGGTAACAATTAAAGACATTTGCGCAAACCCGTTGCTGCAATCCGTCAATGCCGTTAAAAACAATCGCATCTATTATACCACCGCATTCTGTAACTGGTGGCCGCACCAGCGCGCCCTTGTCCAGATTCTGTATATGGCAAAACTGTTTCACCCTGAATTGTTTACTGCACTCGACGTCGAACAGGAAGGGAATGAGATTTTCAAACATTTTTACGGTGGTGACAGTTTGTATACAACGATGGTGCGCGAGCTTGAACTTTACCGCTGGGATTAATCAATGCACCACGCAAAAATCCAACAGGAATACCGGGCGTTGGTTGCGAGAAAGATTGTTTTTATCGTCAGCCTTGCGGGTATTGGTGTTATCCTTTCATTGGTTGCGCTGGGTATCGGGCCCATGAAATTCAGCATTGCCGAAATAGCCCGGACAATTGCAGACAAACTCCCCGCCTTTTCCTTTCCTGTCTCCGATACCACCTCAATGATCGTGTTCAAGATTCGTCTCCCGAGACTTATCATTGCGCTGCTGAGCGGCTTCGGGCTTGCAATAACCGGCATGCAGATGCAGGTGGTATTGCGCAACCCTCTGGCAAGCCCCTTTACCCTCGGTGTATCTGCCGGAGCCGCACTCGGGGCAAGCGTCGCTATTGTGACCGGCTTCTCGTTTGTCGGCGGAAAATATCTTTTAATCGGTAACGCATTTCTTTTTGCCCTTATTCCCGCTGTGGTGATCTTTTTCCTCTCACGGCTGCGGCAGACAAGTTACGGCATGCTTATTCTTGCAGGTATAGCCATGAATTTCATCTTCTCCTCTGTTTCTACTCTGTTAAGTTACTATTCCAACTCGGAAGAGCTGAAATCACTGACCTTGTGGATGATGGGTAATCTGGGCAGAGGCACCTGGCAGGACATCATCCCGCTGTCCGTTGTTTTTCTCTGCACCATACCGATCCTTTTTATGCAGAACCAGAAGCTGAATATTCTTAATACCGGCGATGAAAGTGCTAAAGGGCTCGGGGTAAACGTTGAAAACACCCGCATCGTTGTACTGGTCGTCTCGTCACTGGTTGCTGCAAGTATCATTTGTTTTACCGGTATCATCGGGTTTGTCGGGCTGGTTTCTCCTCATATCACCAGAATGATTATTGGCAATGACACCCGCTACCTCATGCCTGCCTCGGGTCTGTTTGGCGCTGTCTTTCTGCTTGGCGCGGATATCATAGCGTTAAAAATCATCGAACCTGCAGTGCTGCCGGTGGGTATTATCACCTCCTTTGTCGGCGGCCCGTTACTCTTGTACCTTATAATCAGAAAGCAACGGAGCGGGGCCTGGTGATACTGCGTATTGAAAATATTTCGTTTTCTTATCCATCAACCCCGGTGCTTGACGGCATAACCCTGCATGTGTCCCAAGGGGAAGTTGTTGCGGTTGTCGGTAAAAACGGGGCGGGCAAGTCCACGCTGCTCAAGTGTATAAACCATATCATTAAACCGGCAGCCGGTGGTATTTATGTCAACGAGCTTGACATTGAAAAGGTGGCCTGTCTTGAACGTGCAAGAAAGATAGGATACCTTTCACAGAAAAGCGAGCATGTCTTTCCCATGACCGTGTTTGAAGTTGTCCTAATGGGACGGTATCCCTACTCTCCCTTTCGTTTTACCAGGCATGACGAGGAAATCGTCGCCGGTATTCTTGCGCAGATGGAGCTCGGCAACTTGGCGAATCGTACTTTTGACCGCCTCAGCGGCGGGGAACAACAACAGGTGCTTATAGCGCGGGCACTGGCGCAGGAGGCAGACGTTCTCCTGTTTGACGAGCCGACCAACAACCTTGACCTCCGGCATCAACTCGAAATAATGCAGCTTATCAGGCGGGTGGCAAAAGAGGAGGGGAAAACCTCACTTATTGCCATTCATGACCTTAATCTGGCCGCTTCATTCGCGGACAGGGTTATTATAATTCATCAGAATAAAATCTTTTCAGCGGGAACACCGGCAGAAGTACTTACCGAAGGATCTCTTTCCCATGTTTTCGGCGTTGCAGTAAAGATTTATAATCACAACGGGATACCGCATATTGTATTAATGGCACCTGTTTCTTAAATACTCCGTTAATGATCACATAACCTTTGGTATTGAAGCAAACGGGAATGCCGAAATATCCGGCGGTGAAACAGGAAGCTGGGATGGTCTTGTAATGAGAATCGGTTGCTCTATTGAGTAAAAAAAGTACGTAACATAAAAATGAAAAATGGCATTATAAATAAATTTAACCTGTGCCGCTTTTTCTAAACAAAATGATAAAAAACCTTTTTCCAGCATTTACTATCGGTTATTTTTATACGGTCTATATCGTTTAGAAACTATACTTGCTGACAAGAGAATAGCTAAATATATTATACAGCATACAGCTTCAAGCAAAGTACGAACGGTTAAAAGTAATAAATAATCCATAACGGGATACAAGGCGGTGCGACCATTATGAAACGGTATAAAGATGGTGTATTAACCGATGAATATCTGTGGCCCTGGCCAATGAATCAGCGTATCATTGATGCTATGGTACTGGCCGGATACAATGATCCGGTAGATTTGACCAGAACGGTTTTTGAGTTGGCAGGAGGGACCATGCCTGATTGGGTAGGGGTTGTACCAAATTCGTCATTCAGCCACTCATCTTCGCTGGAAATAAGGGTAGGTCCGAATCCATTGAAGTTTAAAACAGTTATCACCGTTAAGATAAAAGGTAAAAGTGTAAAGGAGAAAGTAAAACGTTTCTGCTGAGTTGCAGTATGCTCCCTGCTATGCTTAACTGTCAACTCCAGTAATTGGTTA
>CBDVBE010000090.1:0-17913 GCA_965372145.1 uncultured bacterium
AAGATTAAGATTAAGATTAAGATTAAGATTAAGATTAAGATTAAGATTAAGATTACGAAAAAAATGTAAAGAGGTGACCCAATGGACAAAATAATAGAATGTGTACCGAATTTCAGTGAAGGCAGAAATACCGAGGTCATAAACCAGATTACCTCGGCAATTACTTCGGTTGACGGTGTGCGTCTTTTAGACGTTGATCCGGGAAAGGATACGAACCGCACCGTTGTCACCTTTGTCGGTTACCCTGAGTATGTCATTGAAGCTGCTTTTAATGCGATCAAGGAGGCATCACTTCTTATAGGTATGGCATTTCATAAAGGTGCGCATCCGAGAATGGGTGCGACAGATGTATGCCCTTTGATCCCTGTTAGCGGCATTTCAAATAAAGAGTGCGTCCGATATGCGGAAATACTGGCAAAAAGAGTGGGAGAGGAACTTGGTATACCGGTTTATCTATATGGGAATGCAGCCACTCGTCCTGAAAGAGTGAAATTGCCGGATATCAGGGAAGGGGAGTATGAGGCTTTACCTGAAAAATTGAAAAAACCTGAGTTCGAGCCTGATTTCGGGCCGACTCTCTTTAATCCCTCTACAGGAGCAACTGCTATTGGTGTGCGTGATTTCATGCTTGCCTATAATGTCAATCTTAATACCCGGGACACAAAACTTGCACGGGAAATTGCACTGAATATCCGCGAGTCCGGCCGAGCCAAGCGGGATGAGAATGGGACTATTCTCAGGGATGAAAACGGCAAAGCTATTAAGGTCCCCGGAAAGTTGAAATTCTGCCAGGCAGCGGGTTGGTATATAGATGAATATGGTTATACACAGGTAACCATGAATCTGCATAATTTTCGGGTCACCGGATTACATACCGCCTTTGAAACCGTATGTGATGAAGCAACCCGCCTTGGCCTGCGTGTTACCGGAAGTGAGCTGGTCGGCCTTCTGCCAAAGCAGGCATTAATTGATGCAGGCGAATATTATTTGCGAAAACAGGGAAAAGCTGTCGGTGTTCCCGAAGAGAGTCTTATTCATACGGCAATACTTTCTCTCGGGCTAAATGATACCACCCCGTTTAATCCGGATGAGAAAATTGTCGAGTATGCGATCAGGGAGAAAGGTACGAAGCTTGTTGACAGGTCAGTCGAGAAATTTACTCATGAACTGTCATCCGACTCACCGGCGCCCGGCGGGGGGAGCATATCGGCTTTAAGTGGCGCGCTCTCAGCCGGCCTGTCTTCAATGGTAGCCAATCTTACCTTTGGGAAAGCTGGGTATCAACAGCACGATGAAGTAATGGAGGACCTTGCTGTAAAAGCTCAGAGCTTAAAGAGGCAATATCTGTCGCTTGTCGACAACGATACCGATGCCTTTAACGCTTTCATGAGTGCGGTTAGAATGCCAAAGAAAACAAGTGAGGATAAAAAACTGAGAAATAAGACAATGAAAGATGCTGCGAAGGCTATGACGAAAGTACCTTTTGAAACGTTAAAACTTGCAGTATCACTGCTCGAACTTTCTGAAACCGCGGTTACCAAAGGGAATGCTAATGCACTCTCTGATGCGGCGGTCGGTGCTATCCAGGCTGAAGCTGCGGCTGAAGGCGCGTGGTTGAATGTAATGATAAACCTTCCCAGCATCAATGATAAAAGATTTGTAGAAAAGTATAAAAAGGAATCGGACATATTGATTGATACGGTGAAAAAAACAAAAAGAAGGATTGTTACCTTTGCCAAAAGGCGATTGAGATAATGAGTACAGTAGATATACTCATACATAATGCTTCCTCTCTGCTAACTCTTGCCGGGCCGGACCGTCCGCGTTTTGGCGAAGAAATGCTGGATAACAGTGCAATTAGTGACGGAGCTGTTGCTATTACCGATAGTGTTATCGTTGAAACCGGTTCTACCGGTGAGATAATGAAAAAGTATAAGGCTGAAAGATGCATCGATGCAGGTGGACGGATTGTTTTGCCTGGTTTTATAGATCCGCATACGCACCTTGTATTTGCCGGCAGCCGTGAGAAAGAAATGGAGATGCGCCTGTCTGGCGCAACATATCTTGATATTCTCAAGCAGGGTGGGGGAATACATTCAACGGTAAAAGCAACGCGAGCTGTTTCTTTTGAGGAACTTCATGCAATTTCCCGGAAAAATATACAGAGGGTACTTGAACACGGAACCACGACAGTTGAAATAAAGACAGGATATGGCCTTGATTCTGAAACGGAGGCAAAGATGCTTTCCGTTATATCCCAATTGGAGAAAGATGGGCCGCTTAATGTTATTGCAACATTCCTCGGAGCCCATACAATCCCCAAGGATATTGAAAGAGAAGAGTATATCGACTGGCTTACCGGTGACGCGCTTGAGCAGTTTAAAGAAAAGGCCGAATTCTGGGATGTGTTCTGTGAAGATGGCGCTTTTACTATTGAAGAATCAGAGAAAATATTAAAAACAGCCAAAGATGCCGGTTACAAATTGAAAATTCATGCCGGACAGTTCAATGACCTTGGTGCAACCGGTATGGCAGCGTCTCTGGGAGCAGTTTCCGCGGACCACCTTGATCATGTCTCCCCGGAACAGTTAAAACTGATGAAAGAACATGGAACAATCGCGGTGCTGTTGCCCGGTGTGCCATTCTATCTTAACTCCAATGATTATCCTGATGTCAAAGCATTTCATGAGGCCGGAGTGCCCATTGCATTTGCTACTGATTTTAATCCCGGCTCATGCCCTTCCTATTCAATGCAGATGATGATCGCACTTGCCTGCCTGAAAATGAAAATAAGTGCCGCAGAAGCTATTACCGCTGCTACAATAAATGCTGCCTGGGCCGTAGACAGGGGAAAAAGAATCGGTTCCCTTGAACCGGGAAAACAGGCTGACTGCATTATCCTCGATGTGGAAAATGCTTCGCAAATACCCTACTTTTTTGGTGCTAACCTGATGAAAGCTGTTGTGAAGAAGGGGAAGGTTGTTAATAATAATCTTAAATAGTATCTGAAAAAAAATTGATATCTGCATCCTTTAAAGCAGAACGCAAGGTTTTAAAGTAGCCAATTTTGAACGATATTAAATAATTGTTATACAATTTTTACTATATTTACATATGTAGACCTCTTCCAAGGATTTACATATGAATCTTTATCCTTATCAGATTATTGCAGGTATTATTTACCTCAGTTTTGCAGCCTATCCCGCCAATGAATGCACCGATTGGCAGACAAACCACCCCGAATGGATATTCTGTGATGATTTTGAGTCTTCCGACCCGCTGGTAACGTCAGGGAGATATTTCGAATATGGCGATAATGACGGTGATTTTAAGCTGGTTGATAGTATCGGAGTCGATGAGTCAAAGGGGATGGAGGTTGTTTGGCAGCAGGGAGAAGTCGGTGCCGGAGGTATAAAAGTAGCTTTTGGCAGAAACCCGAATAGTTATATGAATAAACAGCAGATCAGCCCCAATGAAGATTTTCGCGAAATATATTACCGCATGTATCTGAAAATGGAAGATGGCTGGGAGGGAAATCCTGCGAAGCTCTCCCGCGCGACTGTTTTTACCTCCTCGGAGGATTGGCGCCAGGCAATGATCGCGCACCTTTGGAGCGATGGTAACTATCACCTATTACTGGACCCCGCATCATGTGTTGACGCCAACGGCAATGTGGAGTGTACCAAGTACAATGATTTCGACAATTTACAGTGGCTCGGAAACAAGAGTGGTATAACACCGCTCTTCGATTCCGCCCATGATGACACCTGGTTTTGTGTCGAGCACCACGTCAAGCTGAATGATCCCGGCCAGTCAAACGGCTTGCAGGAGTTCTGGATAGATGACAGCCTTGAGGCCCGCAGGGAAAGCATGAATTTTACCGGGACTTATACTGAATATGCAATCAACGCCGTCTTTTTTGAGAATTACTGGAATGACGGCTCAATTAAAGAACAGAAACGGTATTTTGATAATATTGTAATTTCTACAGAGCGGATTGGGTGTTTGGATTCGAATGTGGCAATAATAAAAAATAATTCAGGTACAACTTCTAAAAGTAGTCAAGATATACATCTTAGTTTTGAACTTTATAGTGGTAATATCACGATTTATTATAATACGATTGTAAAGATAAAAGAGACTGTTCAGATTGGAATATACACCATAAAAGGTATTCCTGTATGTAAGTATACTACAGATACTGAGAAGATTTCCAACGGTTTAATTATTAATAGTGATGGATTAGCCAATGGTGTTTACCTCGTTACACTGAGATTGAAGAATATAAAACTGCTATCCTCGTTTTCGAAAGTATTTTGAGGTAATTGCATAAGTCGTAATAATAGTAAATATAGTCAAAATTACTCCCTCTAGGAGGTTGGGGGGAGGAGTGAAGATACGACTTTTGCAATTACCTCTTTTGATTATTATCAATTGTAAAATATTGGTTAAAATAAAGTACTTGACTTTAATGTTTACACAATATAAACTAAAGGTAACACTATGTGTTACCTTTAGTTTATAAAGCAATATCGGTTATGGGAAAAGTAAACCTAATAAAAATTTTACGCACTAGTAAGACAGTCTTTTCTTTTAAAGAAATCATGCTTGCTTCAGATGAGACTGATGTGGGACTTTTAAAAAGGCGTGTGAATTATTATATAAAAAAAGGGGAATTATACCATATTCGCAGAGGTGTTTATGCTAAGGACAAAGATTACGATAAGTTGGAACTTGCAACAAAAATATACACACCTTCGTATATAAGTTTTGAGACTGTACTGGTAAAAGAAGGGATTGTTTTCCAGCATTACGACCGGATTTTTGTAGCTTCATACTTAACCCGGGATATTGTTTGTGATAATCAACAGTATTCATTTAGAAAAATAATGGATTCAATTCTTACTAACCACTCTGGAATAGAAAGCAAAGGCAACCTCTTTATATCCACAAAAGAAAGGGCTTTCCTGGATACAGTCTATCTCAATAAAGATTATCATTTTGATAACTTGACTGTGCTTGATTGGGAAAAGGTTTTTGAGTTTTTGCCAATATATAAGAACAAGAGAATGTTTAGGAAGGTAAATAAATATTTCGAATCATTCAAGTCGAAATAAAAATTATTATGGCCCTAAATATCACTATACATAAGAATATTCTCCTTCAGATACTCAAGGATATTTACTCAGACATGACTATTGGCCCTATTCTGGGTTTCAAAGGTGGAACTGCTGCTTATATGTTTTACAATATAGGCCGTTTTTCAACAGACCTTGATTTTGATTTACTGGATATGGATAAGATTGACTATGTGTTCGGGAGGATTGAGAATATTTTAAAGAATTATGGCAGCATAAAGGAGAGTTTTAGGAAAAGAAATACTCTTTTCTTTTTACTTTCTTATGAATACATGGCTCAGAACATTAAGGTTGAGATTAACCTTAGAGGTTTCGGATCAAAATACGAGGTTAAGGCCTATTTTGGTATATCTATGAAAGTAATGGTTCGGGAAGATATGTTCGCCCATAAACTGGTGGCAATGATAGAAAGAGACGGCAGGACTAACCGTGATATTTTTGATGTGTGGTTTTTCCTCAAGAACAATTGGCCTGCGAACAGGGAGATTGTCAAGAAGCGGACTAATATGCCATTTAAAGATTTTTTACAAAGATGTATTGACACGTTAGGGAAAATAAGCAGCCGTAACATTTTATCAGGGATAGGAGAACTGCTGGACTCAAATCAGAAAGATTGGGTAAAAGAAAATTTGAAAAAGGATACGGTATTTTTACTCAATGTAAAGCTGGCCGGCGAGAAATAAAATAGAATGAATATGTCCAATAATGCAAACATTAGTTCTGTTCAAAACCACGAGCTATCCGTATTCGCTGCAATCGTCGCAATTATCGTATGCTTTTTATTTGGCGCCAATGCAGTGGCAATAAAAGTAACGTTCTGGGGGATAGGCGTTTTTACCTCTGTCGCCATTCGATTTACCATCGCGTCATGTTCCATTCTCCTTTGGGCGGTACTGACAGGGCGTACCTTAAAAATATCGAGGGACCAGATAGGACATCATTTAATCCTGGCCCTGTTTTTCGTTGCGCAATTTATCGTGTACTATTTTGGCATCAATAAATCGAATGCATCCCGCAGTATGCTGATTGCAAATCTGCAGCCCTTTTTCGTACTCTTCCTGTCACATTTATTTATTGCCGGGGACCAGATCACCAGACGGAAATTTATTGGAATCCTCATGGGATTTGCTGGTATTGCTTTTGTATTTATTGACCGTTCCGCAGTTGCGGCGGATTTTCGGGTTGGTGACCTCGGTGTGCTGGGGAGTACTTTTATATGGGCGTGCAATATGGTTTATATCAAGCGAATAATTCACCGATTCGAGTCGTTCCATATTGTAGTATATCCCATGCTGTTTTCCCTGCCTTTTTTCTGGTGCGCCGGCTTCACTCTCGATCCTCAGATGATTACCAATCTCAGTATCCCGGTTGTCGCAGGGCTTCTCTATCAGAGCTTTGTAACCGCTTCCTTCGGGCTGGTTGTCTGGAGCCTGATGATGCAGAGATATGGTGCGGTCGCATTGCACTCCTTTGTTTTAATTTTACCTATCGCGGGAGTGAGCCTGGGTGGTCTTATACTGCATGAGCCCATTACTCCTAAGATTCTTATTGCCTTAGTATGCATAGTATGCGGTACTGTTGTGGTAAATTATAATGGATTGATACAGAATATTAACAATGTAAGAAATTAAAAAATTGCTTTGAAAAACCTGGATTAAAACTTGCCGCGCCCCAATGTATAAGGCATACCTTCACTTTCACATTCATTACACAAATCACCCTTCCAATTCTGGTTCAATGATTTGTTATGTTTCGATGGTTAATCAGTTGTACTCAATTTCTAAATTAGTAGTTGCTATAAATTAAGACTTTAATCAATTTCCATCTCATCAATACTCAACAATTTATGCCCTTCAAATACAGTAATTATCTCGATCAATTTTTTCTTGATTCTATAAACAATTCTGTATTTCTTCGAAATTACTTCTCTGATAGTGGGATTTGATATTTCTGGTACAATACGACCTATTTGAGGATTCTGAGGAATTGATTCGCCACGTTCAACCAAATAATTGATAAATTTTTCTGCGTTATTGGGGTTATCTTGTGCTATAAATTCTTCAATTTCAGATAATCGTTTTAAAGCCTCTTTTGTCCAAATTACTTTCATTTCATATTGCTCATATTCTGCGTTTTTTTAATTCTTTACGTAATTCAATTGTACTGTAAGTATTTCCTTTTTCTATATCTTCAAGCCCCTTATTTATAGAATTAATAAAGGATTTTTTATAAACCAGTTCATCATATTCAGATGGGGATAATAATACACCAGCAGGTGTTCCATTCTGTGTAATAATTAAAGGATGCCTTGTATTTTGAACCGATTTTAACCATTTTGATATGCCTACTTTAAATTTCCCAAGTGGTATGATATCATTTGAAATTGATAAATGTCTCATATTTGGCTCCATATTTTGTGCTGAATTATAACCTAAATATACCATCTTTTTTAATAATTTTCAATGTTTTTTAAAGAAAGTTGTAAATAGGTTATAACATAGTTATTGAGTAGAACTCTATAATTTATCCAAAATAGTAATATAATAAAACGATTCTTATAATGTAAAATTACAAATGAGGTATTGAATTGATTTATTGACCACATTTTTCTAAACTTTGTTATATTTAATAGAATTCTATTAAACATTCGCTGAGAGGTTATGTTTGCTGAAGAATATAACATTGAAGGAAAATAGAACTTTTCTGAAAACTAACATTTCTATCAAATATAATCTTTATTAAACCAAACATCTTTTCATCGGCAAATATTCACTTTACCCGTATATGAAAAGGTGCCGGTCTGCATGGTTATGAGATACATCCCCGAACCGGTCAAATGGGTATCCAGAGCTGTACTATGTGTACCGGAATGTAAGAACTGGTTGTCAATAAGCTGGACTATTCGTGCTCCACGGAGCGTATATACAGCCAGTGATACTCGTGATGGCTTGTCCAGTGAAAAGGTTATCCGGCTGTTGTGGATTATAATAGAGCAGGATTTGCCGCTTTTTGTATTGAATGGTATCTGAATGTGATTGGAATTATCTCCCAGCCCAAATTCACGGAAAAAATCAAGAATCATATCGGTAGTTTCAAAAGAATAACCGGTAAAAGCGGCTGGCCAGGTATGGCAGCCATTGGTTTTTTCAGTAACAGGTTGACCGTTTACCAGACACTCAAATTCGCAATGATACACAACAGCCCTTGGATCGGTCCCTGAATATATGGTGCATATATCTTCCTGTGTGGTATCGGTGCATGCATTATGCTGTGTCCAGAATTTGGTAGCACTTTGAAGATGGGCGATATCGACTATTGCGTCAAACTCAGTGCCGAGATGGAGGACAGGAAGGTTCTGGGTAATCGGGCAGGGGAAAGATTGAACCTCAAGCGGGTATCCACCGATTACCGGAGCAATTGCTGCGAGGCGATCGCCGGAATTGCATGCTAAGATATCTGAAAAATAGCCGCCGTTGGATATACCGGTAACATAGACTTCTTTCTCTTTAAGGTTATATTCTTTAAAAAGAGTATCCAGGAGTACCTCGGTAAAGGTGACATCACGGTTATTCTGCACCTCGAATTTCCAACCTGTTGTAAATTCCCCCGGATTAAAAATATCCTCAATATCCTCGAGTCCCTGGGGGTAGATGGTAATAAATTTATCACTGTTTCCTGAATTATGGAAACCGGTGAACAAAGTCTGCTGCGCAGTTCCCCCCATACCGTGATAAACCAGGATAAGGTCATAGGGGACAGTTCCATCGTAATTGCTGGGTACTTCGATAATATATTCCCGCGGCGTTCCATCGACCATGATTGTTTTGTCTTCTGCGAATATAACAAGCAGATTAAGGAAGAATACAATGAAAAGAAATTTTAATGTTACCTGGATATTCATAATTTTTTCCTTTTCGAAATGGGGTAATAAGGATATATTAACAATATAGCTATTATTTTGACTTTGATAACATTTTTTTTCGTAAGTAAATTAGGCGGTAGCGGTTAAATTTAGAGGAGGATGATTTTTTGCGTCAGCCGGGACGAGGAGTGGCCGCAGGCCAGTCCCGACGTGAAGTCGGGACCGACCAGAGGGTAGCTCGGAAGAGGGGACGCCCAAACAATCTTAAGTAATGACTTTTGTGATAGTCTGCACTTCCCCCTTTTACTAAAGGAATGTTTATAATTATCTAAAAAGGTTTTGTATGTTCATAAAAATCATCAGCATTATCTGCGGCGTTTACATGGCCTATGGTGTCACGCTCTTTTCTCTACAGAGAAATATGATGTATCCACGCAGATATGCGCAACCACCTCAGGACCCGGTGCAGGTGGAGAATCTCGAAAAGATCTGGTTACAGACATCCCGTGGGAAGGTTGAAGCCTGGTATATTCCCGCAGAGACCAAGGCTGATTCTGATAACGAAGGAGGTCCGGTAGTAATATTCTCTCATGGAAATGGCGAGGTTATCGATTACTGCGCGTATGAATTTCTGCCTTATACCGTTATGGGTATTAATTTGTTTCTGGTCGAATATCCCGGTTATGGCAGGTCTGAAGGAAGGCCTACTCAGAGATCAATTACCGAAACGTTTACAGCTGCCTATGACTGGCTGATTAAGAATAAGAATATCGACAGTACAAGGATACTTGCCCATGGTCGATCCGTTGGCGGGGGAGCAGTCTGCGCGCTGGCAAAAAATAGAAATGTCAGAGCGCTTATTCTGCAGTCAACGTTTACCAGCGCTAAACAGTTTGCCAAAGGGTATTTGCTTCCCGGATTTCTGATACTTGACAAATTCAATAATGTAAGAGTACTTGAAAGGTACGACGGGCCGGTGTTGATAATACATGGCAAATATGATGAGATGATACCCTATAAAAACGGTGTGCGGCTGTCGGAAGCATCCAAAAATAGTACGCTTATTACCTACAATTGTCACCACAATGATTGCCCGCCTGATGTAAATATCTATTGGAATGATATTAAAGGATTTCTTGAAGAAAACAACATAACCGATTAAAATATAATATGTTACAATAGGCAAACATTTGTTTCCTGCCTGGTATAACTTCTTTTTTACAGCAATGTGGCTCCGGGTACCACCGGATTGACCTTTGTAGTATCTATAGTAAAAGGTTCAATATCAGGAAAATTCATGATGACTTTTCCTACGGGTGATTTTGACGTCGTTGTTATGGTAATTGACTCCAGTAGCTTGTGGTGGGCGGCTGCAGAACCGGATGAGGATTCCACATATCATATCCCGGTACCGAATGGCACTTACACGGTTATTGGCCGGCTGGGCCAGTGCTACTGATACGGTGTATCATACGGTGTCCAACGTGGTTGTACTGGATAATAATGTGATAGTCAATTTCACCGATACCGGTGGTGTTATTGTACCAATTATTTACACACCCCTGGCGAACAATCTTGTTTTCAATATGAAATGTTATCCCAATCCATTCAGGGGTGCGACGAATATTGCCTTTTCAACTCCGGTGAATGGTAAAGCGACTCTACGAATATATGATCTTAACGGCCGTATGCTTAAAACGCTGTATAACGGTTCTGTT
Source organism: uncultured bacterium (assembly GCA_965372145.1). GTDB lineage: Bacteria > Fibrobacterota > Chitinivibrionia > Chitinivibrionales > JANQEN01 > CBDVBE01. The sequence continues at coordinate 10,719 of CBDVBE010000090.1, forward strand.
TCTAAAGGAAACTACTATGTGCAGTTTTCCACTAAAGACTTTGACTACCAGCTAGGGGCAGGATACTATATCGCGCGGATCGATATCAAAGGAGAAAAACGGTATACCAGGAATATAAGATTAATTAATGTAAAGTAGTAGACTAACCTTCCGAGAGGGAAGTCGGTATATAAAAAAGCACCCTGCATAAATATGCAAGGTGCTTTTTTATAGTAATTCGGGTGAAGCTTATTTTTTCTTAGTTGTATCAGGTTTCGGTTTTGAAGGAAGTACTTTTTCCTGTTTTACAACGTTCCCTTTTTTCTCAACAGGTTTTGCTTTTTCCACTTTTTTTACAGCTTTTACCGGTTTCTTTTTAGGTACAGGTTTCTGCTTCACCTGTGGGTGTTTATACGTTTTATTATTGATATGTACCGCACGCCTCGAACCGTCGCTATATCTGAAATATTTCACCGTGATTCTGTCACCTTTTTTAAGATTTTTAAAGGTGATTTTTTGATTTCCTGCAACGATGGTAGTAGATTCCTCAACTTGAACAGGATACTCTTTTGATTTCAACAGAACAATGACACTTTTTTTGGATGCATCGACCGCAGAAATAAATCCACCTAAAACCTTTTGTACACCTGTTTTTTCAGGTTTCGCAGGAGGTGTTTTTTTCTTGGCAACTGGTTCTGCTTTTTTTACAGGTGCAGCTTTTTTTGCAGCGGGTTCCACTTTTTTAACTGATGAAGTTTTCTTTGCAGCGGGTTCAGCTTTTTTCACTGATGAAGCTTTCTTTGCAGCGGGTTTAGCTTTTTTAGTAGAATCCGGAATCGCAAAAGAACCCAAACCGTAGAGTAAGACAAATAGACAGATGGAAGTATATCGTACTACATACATTCTCTCCCCCTTTCATTGAATAAAAAATGCATGTTTAATCAGGAAGTTTTGGATAGTAACTAATATAACATGCTTAGTGGTAATAAAACAAAAATTGTTTGTGGAGGAAATATTTGAGTATTATTTTATCTAACAGAAAAAGCTTTAAGGGAATGGTGTATCTTATTATTAAACAACACCTTACAGGTTAAAATAGCCTGCAAGGTGTATAGTGCGTTTTCAGGGTATCTTCGCATGTTTTTATAATGATTTTAGAATCTGCCTAACCTTGGAGTTTGTTCCACCCGAGCTTAAATACTTGGTATAATACTTTTTAGCGTTTCTATTATCCTTTAATTTGTAGTAGCATATATCGCCGACGTTTTTATATACGACTGTTGCTTTTGAAGCATCGTGCTTAAGTACATTCAAAAAGCTGCTTATAGCATCTTCAAACTGCAGAACCGCAAGATACTCAAGCGCCAGCGTATAATGTAATTCCGGCACCTGGTCATTGTAATCGACAGCTTTTTCAAGAAGTGAGACTGCTTTATCATGGCGCTTCTTTTTACTGTATATCAGACCGGTATACATAAGTGCATCCGGATGCCTCGGTTGTTTAGCAAGTACTTCATTTAAAAGTTCCAGTGCGTCGTTGTAGTTTTTCAGACCATAATATGCTTTTCCCATACCTGCAAAGATAGCGATATCCTCCGGTCTTTTGACCATTGCCATACTGAACGCTTCAATAGCCTGATTAAATTTCTTCTGCAGGAGGTAAACACGCGCCAGTCCCAGTTGTACTTCAGTATTCTTCGGCATGAGTCGTTTTGCATTCCGGTAGCCGGAGAGGGCAGCAGTAGTCTTGCCATTCGACTCGCTGACACGTCCCTGTGCAAGATATACCCAGCCGGTCTTTTTAAGGCTTTTAACGTTATTATTATAGATTAGCTTTGCTTTATTCTTGTTGCCGATATCTATATGACAGCGTATAACCATATAGAAAGCTTCATCATTCTTTGGATTATTTGTAAATGCCTGTTCGTAGTACACCAGGGCACGACGGGAATCACCGCTTAACATGAGGGTGTTTGCGAGTAGTACCAGCATTGAATCGTTTCTTGAACTTTTATTCACCGCCTTTTCAAAATACTGGACCGCCTTTGCATATTGTTGGCTACCGTAATAAATAGCTCCCAGAAGATCATCGCAGAATGCACATTTTTTATCCATTCGCAAGCCCTCGAGCAGGAACTGTTCAGCATTATTCATGTCGCCGGCCTCAAAGTAGATTTTACCCGCCCATTGGATATACTTGGAATTATCAGGGGCAATCTCAAGAGTTTTCAATATCGAGCGGGTTGCCTGGGTTTTTTTACCGATTTTTATAGCCACTTGTGCGAGGCTGAGCAGGTATTCAGGATTCTTTGAAGAGTACTTTACTGCTTGAGAGAGCTGGGTAAGCGCTGCGTTATACTGCTTCTCATTCTTAAGCATACTGCCGTAATAATAACGAGCTTTGGCATTTTTTGGCCTGAGTGCAACCGTTTTCTTAAACGATGCTTTTGCCTGAGTAAGATTATTGTTGGTAAGATGATACCGTGCTTTTGAAAAATGGAGGTCAGCATCATTCGGTTTATATTTCAAGGCAATATTAATATGCGACATGGCAAGTGCATTCTTTTTCTTTTTCTTATAAAGATCGATCAGGGTGATATGGGTTTTTACATCGGATGGTTTGATCTTGCTTGCCTTTTCCAGCACGGTAATTGCTTTATCTGTTTTACCTGTTTTAAGAAGTAGATTACCCAACTGTGTATGCAGTGAGAAATTCTTCGGTTCGAGTGTCACCCGTTTTTCAAGAACAGCGATAAGGCCGGCGTTGTTTTTTGTTGCAGTGAAGCATTTCGTGAGCAATTTAAAGATTTTTGTATCCTTCGGTGACCGCGAAAGGGATTTTTTCAACGGATCAACTGCTTTTGTGTAATTCCCTGTTTGCATATAGGAATCACCGAGCTTAAACAGGCACTCTTTATTCCGCGGCATGAGAACAGAGGCTGAATTTAATGGGAATATCGCCTTTTTGTAATTCTTCTGTGAGTAATAAATTGAGCCGAGGTTATAGAATGCCGTGGAATCTGTCGGTACCTTCTTGAGATATTTTGCATAGGCGGAAGCTGCCTGACTCTTCTTCTTTTGCTTCATATAGAGTTCAGCCAGTTGTTTGTCGAGAGAAGCAGGGGCTGATGTTTTGGCGGTTGCTTTTGTCAAAAGCCTCATCGCATCTGAAAAGCGTTTTGATTTCATATACAGCGCGATAAGCCGTTCATAGTTACGGAAGTCAATCGGATACTTGCCGATATTGTTTTTATACTGAGTGGTTGCCAGGGTCACCGCTTTCTGTTTTTCATACAGGGTGGCGAGATGATAGGCATATTCCTTATGTTTGGCTGTTTTAGGGAAGGTGAGAAATTTCTTATACATCGCTGTAGCGGATTTGGTATCGCCGCTTTTCTCATATGCCAAGGCAGCCATCTCAATAACTTCTTTATCGTTCGGTTTTTTCACAACAAGTTTTTTAATATATGGAACTGCAAGTGAGGTACGCTTTGTTTTGTAATATGAGAAGGCCAGCATCTTAATAACATCAGTATCGGAAGAATACTTCGGCGGTAAATTCTTACAAAGCGAGATTACCGTATGATAATCTTTATTTCTATATTCAATTCTTGCAACATTGATACTCATTTCAGCATCTTTAAATCCTTTTTTCAAGAGGGTGCTGTAAATTTTTGCCGCTTCCTGCTTTTTCCCTAAAGCTTGGTAGGTGTGGGCAACCAGCGCAGCACACTTATCATTATGCGGCATAAGTTCCGAAGCGCGTGCTAACGGTTTGAGAGCTTTCTGATACTTTTTCTGCTCGTAATATATTGAACCGAGTTCAAACCATGCTTTGGAATCTGTCGAGACTTTTAACAGGTATTTCTCATATGCTGCAGCTGCTTTGCTCATACTTTTCTTACCGACATAGAGATCGGCAAGTTTTCTGAAGAGGTTTGGGTCAACCGATGGGTTTACCGTTGCCTTTTCAAGCATGGCAATGGCATTGGTATGCTGTTTTGCTTTTAAATACAATTCAGCCAGCTTTTCATAGTTGCGATAATCCTTTGGATATCTGGCCGTGTTTGTTTTATACTGAGAAATTGCCAGTGTTGTTGCATTCTGTTTTTCATACATAGTCCCCAGACGATACGAATATTCCTGTTTCTTCTTTCCCGGGATTTTTGAAAGGCTGATATACTTTTTAAACATGGTGCCGGCAGATTTAAATTCACCTGTTTTTTCATAGGTCAATGCAGCAAGTTCTATTACTTCAGGATCGTTAGGTTTCTTATCGATCAATTTTTTAATGTATGACAGGGCAAGGGAGTGTGTTCCCATTTTACTGTATGACAAAGCAAGCATCCGCACAACGGTCAGATCAGAAGCATATTTCCCGGTTATGTTTTTAAGGAGTGTAATAACTTTGGAGTATTTCTTATTTGCAAATTCCATTTTAGCAAGATTAATACGCACCTGCGGGTTTTTAAATCCTTTTTTCAGGAAGGCAGTATAAGTTTTATAGGCTTCGTCTTTTCGTTTCAATGAATAGTAGATATGCCCGGTAAGTGCCAGGCATTCCTCATTCTGCGGCATGAGAACCGACGCCTGATTCAGGGGCTGCAGGGATTTGGTATACTTCTTCTGTTTATAATAAATTTTCCCAAGTGCATACCAGGCTTTTCCGTCTGATCCCCGCTTTGCCAGATATTTCTCATAGGCACCGGCTGCCTGTACCATTTTTTCCCGGCTTGTATATAATTCAGCAAGTTTTTTATACATGTTTGGGTCTGCTTTAGGATTTGCGGTTGCTTTAGTCAACATCTGAATCGCATTACCATGTTGTTTTCCTTTGATATACAGTTCAGCCAAACGTTCATAGTTACGATAATCTTTCGGATATTTTACCGTATTGACCTTATATTGCTGTATTGCCAGTGAGGGAGATTTCAGTTTCTCGTATAATGAACCAACCCGATACGCATACTCCTTATATTTTGACGCAGTAGCGGCTGTTTTGGGTATTGCGATATATTTCTTGTACATTGCGGCCGCTTTTTTATAATCATTCGTTTTTTCATAGGTCTGCGCAGCAAGTTCTATGACTTCCTGGTCTTTCGGCTTTTTCGTAATTAATTTTTCGATATACGATAGTGCCAGAGTATGGGTACCCATATTGCTGTATGAAAGTGCGAGCATACCGATAACTTTTGTGTCAGTGGCATGTTTGCCGGTAAGATTTTTAAGGAGTGTGATAACCTTTGAATACTGTTTCTTTTTGAACTCCATTTTCGCGAGGTTTATGTTTACCTGCGGGTCACTGAATCCCTTTCTCCTGAATTCCGTGTACACCCTGTAAGCATCATCCTTTTTTCCAGTCTCGAAATAGGTATGCCCGGTCAGGGCGAGACACTTTTGATTCTGCGGCATCAGGTCGGAGGCACGGGAAAGCGGCTTTAGCGCTTTAGTATACGCTTTCTGTTTATAATAAATATTACCCAGTTCATACCATGCTTTTGAATCAGTAGTCACTTTTGTCAGGTATTTTTCATAAGCACCGGCAGCCTCGGTCATTTTTTTCTGTCCCGTATACAATTCGGCCAGTTTTTTATACAGGTTCGGGTCTGCTTTAGGATTTACCGTTGCCTTTTTAAACATCTGGATCGCATTGGCATTCTGCTTTGACGCCAGATACAGTTCAGCAAGCCGTCCATAGTTGCGGTAATCCTTTGGGTATTTAGCTATATTCGACTTATACTGTGTGATAGCGTTAGAAATTGATTTCAGCTTTTCATACAGGGTAGCAAGCCGATAGGAATATTCCCGGCGTTTATCAGCAGGCGCTTTAGCCAGTGAGATATATTTCTTAAACATGTTTGCAGCTGATTTATTTTCATTGGTTTTTTCGTAGGTTAAAGCTGCTACTTCGATAATGTCTATATCATTCGGTTTTTTCTCGATAAGTTTGGTTATGTATGCCAGGGCAAGGGAGTGGGTACCCATGTTACTGTATGACATGGCAAGCATGCGAAGCATATCCGGATCATTAGAATAGGTACCGGTAATATTTTTTAGAAGATTAATTACTTGAGGATACTTTTTATTTCTAAACTCAATTTTTGCCAGATTAATTTTAACGAGCGGGTCTGAGAATCCTTTCCGATTGAATCTGGTATATACTTTATATGCCTCATTTGTTTTTCCAGCTTTTGCATATGCATGACCAAGCATGGCAAGGCAGTTACTGTTATGCGGTACAAGTTTAGATAACTTTTCTAAAGGCCCTATTGCTTTCTGGTACTTTTTCTGCTCATAATATAGTGAACCGAGGTCGAATAATGCTGCGGTATCCGATTGCGCCTTGGCAAGGTATTTCTCAAATGTAGCAGTCGCAAGACTGTTTTTCTTCTGCTTCATATAGACACCGGATAAGTTCTTATACAGAGCAGGGTCAGCAGACGGGTTTTGTGTCGCCTTGACAAGCATTTTCTCCGCTTTGACATACTGCTTTGATTTCAGATACAGGCCGGCAAGCCGCTCATAATTGCGGAAATCATCAGGATATGATTTGATATTCTGTTCGTACCGGGCAATTGCCAGTGCGTTAGACTTTAATTTTTCATATAACGTACCAAGATGAAAGGAGTACTCTTTATGTTTTTTAGTTTTTTTCATAGACAGGTATTTTTTATACATGGAGGCAGCGGATTTGGTATCACCTGTTTTTTCATAATCGAGAGCCGCCATCTCAATAACATCCTGATCCCTCGGGTCAAGCGTAAGTAGTTTTTTAAGAAGGGGGAGTGCGTTGGAGTATTTTTTGTTTTTATGGTATGAAAAGGCAAGCATTTTTACTACTTCCTTGCTTGACGCTTCCTTCCCGGTAACATTGCGAAGTAAAGAAATGGTCTCAGTATACCTCTTCTTTCTATATTCCATTTTGGCAGTGTTGATGTACACGAGCGGGTCTTTATATCCCTTTTTCATAAATATCGAATAATTATCATACGCTTCTTTTGTCATCCCTTTTTTATAAAAAAGATGCCCTGCCTTGCAGAGGTATTCTTTGTATTTATCAGGTTTAATCTCCCAGATTTTCAGGTAGGCGTACGCTGCTTCACTCTCTTTTTTAACTTTCAGGTAGATTTCAGTGAGTTCAATCCATGCCTCCGCATTGTTGGGTTCCTGTTTCAAACATTTTCTATAAGCTTGGATTGCTTTGCTATTTGAGCCC
>CBDVBE010000091.1:0-17849 GCA_965372145.1 uncultured bacterium
TTTCCCCTTCGACAAGCTCAGGACATCGCAATTTCAGCGTTCTGTGAACGCTTACTCTATCTTTTACACAGAGATACATAACAGAATTTATTTAATAAAGTGAGTATAGTGCCAATATGAATACAAAAGCACAATTTCCTCCGAAGACCATAGCCATCTATAGTGTAGGACTGCTCGGCGGTTCTATCGGACTTGGGTTGATGACGTCAGGATTTACCGGCAGGATAATCGGTCTGTCCTCATTACCTAATATTGAAAAAGCACTCGCGCTGGGGTGTATTGATGAGGGGTATCCTTATGACCAGCTTGTAAATGTAATCGAAAAGTGTGACATTCTTTTTCTGTGCTCACCTATTACGGTTATTCTTGAGACAATAGAAAAACTTGCCCACCTTGAATTACCGGAGAATCTTATCATTACCGATGTCGGCAGTACCAAGAGCACCATAGCAGAGACTGCTGCAAAGGCACTGCCGGATCATGTGCATTTTATCGGCGGTCATCCTATGGCCGGGTCCGAAAAAACCGGCCCAGCCGGATCGGATCCCTACCTCTTCCAGAATGCTATTTATGTTCTTGCACCGCTTACCCCGGAGCCGGAAGATATCGACCGGGAGTTTGCCCGATTTCTTAAACAGTACCTGGGATGCCGGTATATCTTCCTTAAACCGGATACGCATGATACCATTGCGGCGACGGTGAGCCATGTCCCTCACCTGCTGGCTGTCGCTCTTGTCAATCTTGCACAGGAAATTGAAAATAAGACCCCGGGAACGATGCAACTCGCGGCCGGTGGATTCAGAGACCTTACGCGTGTCGCTTCAGCACCGTTTAAAATGTGGCATGATATATTCCTGACAAATAAAAAAGTTATCGGGCCTCTTCTCGATGAATGCATCCAGATGCTTTCCGCCATGAAAGATAATCTTGACGCTGATACCCTTGAGAAAAGTTTTAATGCCGCCGTGGAAACACGTACCAAGATACCGGTTCACCATAAAGGATTTATTACCGCACTCCATGAAATACTCGTTATAGCGAAAGATCAACCCGGTGTTATAGCGGCCATCTCAAGTACCCTGTCGGGGCACGATATTAATATCAAAGATATAGAGGTTATTAAAATCCGCGAGGGTGAAGGCGGTACCATAAAACTGGGCTTTGAATCGGATGAGATTGCACAATCAGCAATAAAGGTCTTAAACACCAGGGGTTTCTCGGCCTGGGAAAGGAAATAATTCTTGTGTTGGAATTACAACGAGCAAAAGAGATAGCCGGAAGAGTTGCTTTACCAACGAATCCGGATTTTTTTCTGGTAAGTCTTTTTTGTGCTCTGGCGGCACAAAAACGCACAACTGTTTCTCCTGTTATCGAAACACCCCTTATTTTGTACTACAAGGAAATACTTTCAGACCACCTCTCGATTTCTCAAAAGGGAACCTCCTGTGAGGTTGTACCGAAAGAGAAAGACGTTCCATCATCAATTCTTTTATCGTATAACGATCTCCCCTATCCTGATTTTATAGTTTTCCTTCTTCTCGGACTCAAAAAAACAGTTGTATTTAAAGACCTTCCCATAAAACGTGTTGAAGTATGGCAGAAGCAAACAGCCTTTTTCGGTTATTCTCTCGAATCAATACAGGCTGAGGGTACAACGGCGTTGACACTTTCATCTGATGGTAGGTTTATTGTACCGGAAGACATTCTTGATATAAACAGCATGCATCATTGCCTTGGACTTGCTTTCGGATTAAAGAAGCAACTCGCCTTTACTATTGATCATCAATTCCAAAGCCCACTCAGACACCTTCTTCCTGTTTTTGGATACGAGCTGCAAATAAAAAGTAATTATGAAAAAAAAGGGAAAAGTCCCCTGGAGAAAAGGATGCGATTTCTTGCACCAAAGCTCCTGAAAAAAACCGACTCGAAATTATCTTTTACTATATCTATTGATTTCAAGGCCACCGGCACTGAAGATGTTTTAATTACTCTACCGGGAGATGATATACTCGCTGCCATACTGTTGACGGCAAAAAGTCTCATTCAGAAAGGACAGTTGGTTCTTGGCAACGCACCTCTGGAACCGTGGAGCTGCGCGGCACTGAATTATATCCGCAAAATGGGATGTACCATAGGCATACAGGAAGACCGGCAGACCTCATTTGGTTGCACCGGTATCGTCAGTCTGCAGAAATTCAATCGGATTGGACATAAAATGGAATGTACGCCCTTATTCCACTACCGCCGGCAATTGCCGGCAATGGTGGTAATTGCTACGTTTGCAAAAGGGCAATCATTGTTTCGCGCCCTGGATGACTTGCGGAATGACACCCCTGATCCGATAGAGCAGTTGCTCACCTGCATCCGTCTTTTAGGCGGACGTCACGGTGAGATGCCCGATGGTATTGTTGTTGACGGTGCAAAACAATATGATGGTTTTGATCTGCCGGATTCGTACTCTGCTGCATTAAATGGTGCACTGGCAGCCGCAGGCCTGAAATGTACCGGTAAAACAAACATCAACGATACTGCAATAGTAAAACGGTGGCCTGACTTTAAAAATATCATAAACACTATGTGTACCTTTAGAACGTAGTAAATGATTTTAGAAGTACAGAGAACCTGACCTCTATACTAAGAACCAATAGCTTATAAGAGTAGGCAGGATTTTAATATGATACCACGTTGGAACCCTAAAGGACTAAAGTAATGGAGTATTGGATTAATGGATAAAAAGCTATAAAATCCAACACTCCAGTACTCCAATACTCCATAAAGAGTGTTAAATGCATAAATTCAGGTATCATAGCAAAATTCCAGAGATCAGGAGTTCTGAACTATGTTTTTACTTTTTCATAAAAGAAGAGTGAATGAACAATCCAATCTATAATCACAAATCCGCAATCTAAAGTCCTATTTACGAGGTGCGATGTGAAAAAAATCAATTCATTTGGTATCATTGCATTCAAGCAGTCAAAGCAGATACGGTCAGTTCTTTCAAAAATCCAGTCATGGTCGGAATCAGCTCGTGTTTCCGTTTTTTTCCACCCCGCATTGAAGAAACAGCTCCCATCCAGTGCCCGGGTCGCCCGTAGCGAAAAAAGTCTTATAAAAAATTGCGAGGCTCTCGTATCGATCGGCGGTGACGGTACCTTCCTTTCAGTTGCACACATGGTTAAATTCACCGAAAAACCAATTATCGGTATTAATCTCGGTGGCCTTGGTTTTTTAGCCGATATAGACCTGGAAAGTATCGAAGATAACCTCCTGAAAATACATAAGGGAAATTATCTTGCCATCAGCCGCATGGTGTTAAAAGGAGTACTCGTGCGGAATAACAAAACTATTCATACCTTTCACGCCTTGAATGATATCTTTATTAATCGCTATGCATTACCGAAACTATCTTCTATTTCAGTGTGGTACGGGAAAGAATACATAACCGATTTTCAATCAGACGGTGTCATTGTAGCCACGCCAAGCGGTTCAACGGCATATTCTCTCGCTGCAGGCGGACCAATTGTTGAACCGACGGTTCGGGCGTTTCTGTTAACTCCCATCTGCCCCCATTCATTGACGGAACGACCGATTATTCTACCATCAGAAAAAAATATCCGTCTTATAATCAACAGAAAGAATCCTGAACTGCTGCTCAGCGCAGATGGCCTTGATTCAATTAAGTTAAAAAACGAAGATGAGATCGTTATCTCTTATCGGGGAGATAAGGCGAATCTCATTCAATGTGCGGAGAATTCGTATTTCACATCACTGAGAAAGAAACTATCCTGGGGCCGGGATTATAAGCAGTGGAGAAACCGTCAATGATCCGAGAAGTTTCCATAAAGAACTACGCTCTTATTAATGAATTGACTATTGCATTCAACCATGGATTCTCAGTCTTTACCGGAGAAACCGGTGCCGGTAAATCAATCCTGATTGGTGCCATAGGTCTGTTGCTCGGTGAACGGGCATCATCAGAGCATATCCGCAGCGGAGCTGAAGAGGCTGAAATAAATGGTATTTTCGAACTGGATACTATCTCGCATGCACTTTCAAACGAACTTGCTCAAGCGGATATTACCCTCGATAATAAAACACTTATTATTCGACGTATCATTTCAAAAACCGGAAGAAATCGCATTCATATCAACCAGATACCAGTACCGCTTGCTACACTTAAAGCGGTCGGCAACCACCTGATAGATTTTCATGGTCAACATGAGCACCAATCATTATTAAGGCAGGAAACGGCCAATATCCTGATAAACAATCTCGCTGAAGTTAAATCTATCTGGGAGACCTATTCTTCTGCCTACCACGAATATGCCGGCATTAAGACTGAGCTGGATAATTTTGACAGAAATGCAGCAGCCCTTGCGCAGAAACGGGATTTTATAGAATTTCAGTATAACGAACTCACGAACCTGCAGCTCAAACCCGATGAAGAACATACACTTGAAGAGGAATATTCCCTGCTCTCTTCAGCGACAGAACGATGTGAATGCATCTCAAATATCATAGTCCTAATTGAAGGAAACGAAGGGACTGATGCACTTGAACGCACAATCATGCATATACGAAAAAATCTTGACACACTTCAGAAATTTGATTCCTCAATAGCACCCTGGAAAGAAGATTTAGAAAACAGAATCACTTTCTTTTCTGAATTAAACATCTTTTGCACCACCTATCTTGAAAAATCTGATGCGACAGGAAATCCGGCGTGGTTGGAACATATTAACAGTCGTTTGGCAAAGATACAGCGTCTTAAAAAGAAATACAACTGCAGTGGCAATGAGCTGATAACAAAACAAGACCATCTAAAAGAACAACTTGACGCAATAGAAAACACCAGCGCCGACCGATCATTGCTTGAGAAAAGAGTTACCCAGGCAGAAAAAGAGTGCCGCACCTGTGCCAGGAAACTATCATCATCCCGAAAAACAGCAGCACAACACTTTGATCAGGAGATTTCACAGCACATGGAAAGACTTGGTTTCCCGGGTGGTGAGTGGAGGACAGTATTTTCTTCTGAATCCGATCTTACGGTAAACGGTTTAGAACAATCAATGTTTGAGGTACGAACCAACAAAGGAGAGCCTTTCCTGCCACTGATAAAAACCGCCTCCGGCGGTGAGATTTCACGGCTCATGCTTGCTATTAAAACGGTACTTGCCGCGCAGGATAATATCCCTATTCTTATTTTTGACGAAATCGACGCCGGCATCGGTGGTCATCTTGCAAAGGAAGTTGCCGGATCAATGTATGCACTCAGTCACTCTCACCAGGTTATCTGCATCTCACATCTTCATCAGATCGCATCAATCACTGACCATCATTATCGCGTATTTAAGGAGGCTGAACGGGACAGGACTGTTACCAAAGTGCAACTGCTTACTAAAAAGGAAAAGATTGAGGAGATATCGCGTATGTTAGGAAGTGATTCATCGATTACGAAGAAACATGCTGAAGAACTGCTAACAACCTACAGTCATAACAGAAACTAATTAGAGCCTGTCCGGAAAGTACCTGTTTGTGGTCATTGTCACTTTCGTTCTGAAGCTTAAGGAAGTTCAGACTGCGTCTGTTTCTGTTATGTCCTTTGTGCTTTCCGGTATTCTTTTAGGCCGGAATCCAGCTTTTCTGGCTGTTTTTGGGCATGGATTCACCCCTGCGGAGCACTTCGCCCGACAGAAACATTCGGGAATGACGTTTTCGGCCAAGCACTAATTAAGATACTGCTCTCGATAGAAAAAGAGCTTTGGATCAGTGAGTTTAAACCGCCTGCGCCCAAAGGCAATACCCGATGATGAGGGCGTGGCTAATCCATAGCCGATATGGACATGCGGGCCGCTTGTAATACCGGTCATACCAATCGTACCGACAGGGTCTCCCCTTTTAACACGATCACCGGTATTCACATATCGCTTGCCCATATGGGCAAAGAAAAGAACCATACCTTCATTCAGTATGCCAACCATCCGTCCTGCGCTTCTGCTGTTACGGAGTACAACCTTGCCATCAATTGGACTGAGGATTTCGGTGCCCAGGTTCGCGGCAACATCGATACCATAGTGAGGCGTTCCGCCACCAGTGCCTCGCTCACACCAGTCCCCTGTGACATATGCATAGGGATCGTCTACAATATTGGTAAAGTAGCTGTACACCGGAATGAGCTTTTTAGCTTTCGGATTATCAATATGTGAAGGAGGATAAAAAAGCATCTCTGTTCCCTCCCGGACATACAAACTGCTTGTAATCTTCTTTTCACCCGGCATCCGTGTCATATTATGAATGGCAATTGTCTCAATAACATATTTATTAATCTGGCGAGAATTAGGGACAACTGCGCAAAAACGGCATATCCCATATTTTGCCATCTTCAGTATCGACTCCCCTTCTTCGAATGTATGCTTCAACACCTCTTCTTCTGCAATTTCCAACTGTTGGGGTGCAATAGGCCGTGGTATGGCAAAACTCGTAACAGGATCATCCTTAATAAAGAAGGTAAGAAGTATCAAAACGGCAACAACCTTCGCTGCGAATGAGAGCGTGTTCTGACTAAAACCGAATTTACTTTTTATTCTCCTTGCGATAGGATTATTCAGGACATACTGAATACGTTTCGAGAGTTCCTCGAATGCCTTTGTAATGGAAGAATATTGCCGATAATCCTGTACGGCCCTTCCGACATCCTGAGCATTTCGTACTGTTGCAGATTCGGGTATTTCAAGGTCAAAAATGATTGACTGCGGCAGCAGTGAAATACCGATATCACTATCAATAATCACCTGCTCACACAGACTATCAAGAAAGTTTCTGTTCTCTTTCATAGTTCTGGTTTTGCCTTTAATTTTAGAACTTTGCCTGCCAAACACTTCATTTTTAACTATCCTGATACGGACATTCTGCTTTTTCTGCGCGAGTTGTTTCACGCTCTTTAAATATTCTCGCAGGCTCCTTGTGGACAAGGCATTGAGTGTAACGGGAACCAGATTCAGATCACTGTAAATATAGAGAAGGCGGGTTAATTTATTCCATACTGATGGTGTATCAATAATGACGTATTTATAATAATGCCGGCATAAATGGAGATTGTGTATCAGATTTTGATAATGAAAAAAATGTGTCCCCTTAAACAGATCAGATGTAGCAGGGATAAGATCGAGACATGGCCCTGCATGTAAAGCAAGCGACGGTATTTCACCTTTACCGACGACCTGAGGGAAAAGAAATGATTCACATCGGGAAACAACGTTCGAGAACCTTTCTTTAAGACTTATGCCGGTAGGATCAGCCTGACAACCAATCATAAAGCGGCATCTGAACAATTCCCATGAAGACAACTCACATCTGGCAGGATCAAATCCTAACGCATGGGTAGCACTTCCCTGCACGTCAAGGTCGATAAGTAATGTCATTCCCCGTTTTGATAATGCAGCTGATAAATTGGTCGCAACGGTTGACTTACCTACTCCTCCTTTAATATTTGCGACATGGATAATCCCTCCATTATCCGTATCAGCGAAAACGAGTGTCTTTTTTGAGGTTTTACCGCCCACGTAATGTATCCTTGTTGGTACGATTATACATTACTTACTATTTCATCAATATCTACCTGCTTATGAAAGACTTTATCATGCTGATTTTGAGATCGATCTGTAATATTATTGAAGTTTTCGGGCGCATTATAAAAAAGAATCGGGATTTCTCCCAGCTTCCTGCTGAATTTAAAATAATTATATATTGGTTTCCCTCGTTGCCACGATTCCACATCCATAAGAATAGTATCCGGACTTGTTGTTTCTATTGTTTCCATAAACTCTCCCGTCGCTGCACACACAACAACATCATAGCCTTTTTCCTCAAGCATGTCTGAAACCTGCTGTTTTCTTTTCTTCGATTCATCTAAAATAACAACTTTCATCTTGTAGCCTCCTTCTCTGCACACGGTAGATTTATTGTAAAAACAGTTCCGATGCCTAAAAAACTTGCAACAGACACAGTTCCTTTATGTTCCTGTATAATCTTTTGAGCAATCGTCATACCGAGCCCGCTAGTTTGCTCTTTACCAAATGAAACAAATGGTTTAAAAACATTCTCCTGAACATGCACGGGCATCCCACTACCGGTATCACCAATCTCAATGGTTATCCTATCATCAGTCCTGTATGCTTTAATACGGATATTCCCACCCTCAGGCATGGCTTCCTTGGCATTTATCAGAATATTCCGAAACACCTTTCTCAGTTTCTCCTTAT
Source organism: uncultured bacterium (assembly GCA_965372145.1). Lineage (GTDB taxonomy): Bacteria > Fibrobacterota > Chitinivibrionia > Chitinivibrionales > JANQEN01 > CBDVBE01. The sequence goes on from CBDVBE010000091.1 coordinate 8,262, forward strand.
CAGCATCAATCCAGGTATTTTCCCCAGGTTCAATTGCTATATCGATACCTGCATGTGTATAGCTTTCCAATAAATCACCGACAACCTCTTTTATAAATGTCGGCAATGACAATTCTTCGGTATTCAGTTTAAGTGGATTGCCACTCACTATGGTATACAGTTCATCGTTTATTTTGGCAAGATGTGCGAGTGAATCCAAAATAGTATTACAATATTTATTAATCGATTCATCATCTGATTTTTGCTCAATCAACTGAACGAAACCGCTGATACCACTCAAAGGATTTTTCATATCATGAATTAATGTTGACAGGATCTTATCGATTAATGAAATCTTTTCGCTCTGAATTGTTTCATCCACGACTTTTTTATGTGTTAAAAGTATGTTAATTTGCCCAACAACAGCTACTATAATATCCTGTATTTCATCACTAAAAGTGTGGGATCCTTCCTTGTTAAAAACAATAACCATATAGCCGGTAGGTTGGCTATCAGGACCGAACTGAGCGTAAACACTGTTCGAGAAACTGATCAATGCGCTATCGTTTTTTTCAGGTACCTCCTGAGCAACCATATCTATGCTTTGCAGCATATACTCCGGACATGGATTATACTCATTTGGTTCCCAGAATGTATTTCCCTCTTCCTTATGATATCCATAATAGCGCTTTCTATTCTCTGAATTGATTATTTGTATAACAGCGCTCTTTCCATCTATTTCTGTGACCAGTTCGGATAGTACAACCTCAAAGATCTCCTGTAGAGTCATTGGGGCTGTTATTTTTTCATATATAGCAGTTAATAATTGATATTTGGTATTGGTATGTTGCAATTTATCCTGCATATGACCAGCTTTATCTGCTTTGGAATATGACACCGTAATATACTAATTATCCATCAATTGCACTAATTTGTCTATACTTCAGAGAATATTTTATTGTACTGCCGAAAATGAAGTTACTGTTACCCCTGAAACTAAATATGAAAGCTCCTTGATAAACAAACAGTAGGAAATTCATTTGCACTGTTTGTTATACTCGCAGTGTATAACAGTGTATAACATTGTGTAGAAGCAGCAGGTCATTCCCATGCCCTTCTGCTTAACACACTGTTACATTGTTGCAAGGAGGTTTTCAGCAATTTTCTTATAGTCCAATGCAAGAGTGTCCGAAACAAGCTCATTGCAGAGAAATACTACCTTATCGCTATTCCCTAATTTTTTATTAATAAGAGCCATTTTCCATCGAACTGCCGGGTATCGATACACGATAGTTTCATCATTAAGCGCTTTCTCAAAATATTCCAGCGCCCTCTCCAGATCTCCCTGTGCCTCGTAACACATAGCCAATGCTTCAAAGGATTCACCACGAATAAAACCGGTGCACTTTTTATTAGCATATACCTTTTCAAAGTATTCTATTGCATCATCATACTTTTCCCCGGCAAAATAGATATGCCCGATCATAAAAGAACTATATGCCGCCTGTGAAGTATTTCTGTGGTTTTCAATCACTTCTTCAAATGCTTCCTGAGCCCTGGACAGCTCTTGATCAGTATAGAGCAGCATTGCTCTCCCGAAATCATTCTGTGCCTTCAACCGACTTGATTTACGAACATATGAAAATATCTGGAAACCCCCGAAAAGAAGTATAATAATTACAAGAACCGTTATCAATTTATCACTATTTTCAGTTATATAATCTTTTGCCTTTACAAGTGATTCCATCACCGGATCTTTTCTAAGTTCCTCTTTCTTCTTGCTGTATTTAATGTTCAAGCCTGCGCCTCCTTACAAAAATGTATGGGATTACCTATAGTAGATATTATATCCATGTTAATATTTGAGTAGTAAAAATGCTTCAAAAACCCGATAAAAGTCAAGTCTAACACTGCTTCCTTTGATTTGCTGAAATTGTAATATAGTTGTTGAAATTATTACATATCATCATATAATTATAATACTGTTAATTAGTGTCTGCCCGAAAACGCGTGTTTTTGTCATTTCGACCGGAGGGAGAAATCTTTCTTTTCTAAGAATCAACGGCTTACAGATTTCTCCCTTCGGTCGAAATGACAGTTTTACCTAGTTTTCGGCCAGACTCTAAATAATCTTCCTGGTTGAACATTGTTGAAATAACATGTATTTTGAAACTTATGTCAAAACATACTGAAACTGATACGGCAAATAGTTCTACGAAACAGATTGCAAAGTTAAAACAGCAGAATGAGTTGTTAAAAAACCAGTTGATGACGACCTCGTTAATTGATGAATTAACAAAGGTCATGCATACAACAACTGACCCTGATAATATCATCAATACCATACTGTTAGGCATCCACGAAATCGCCGGATTTGACCGAATAATCCTTTTTGATCTTAATAAAGAAGATTTCAATCTGACCCCGCGTGCCTGGTTCGGTATTAAGAGTTCACAGAAAAAAGAGTTTTCAATCCCTTTGGGATTTGAAGGCGGCGAAATCACTGACGCGATATTTCTGAACCGGCACTTAATCGTAGAGGATGCGACCCCGGAAGAAGATTTCTTCAGTAATTCATTCGATTCGCAATCTTATATTGTCATTCCACTCGTTGGAAGAACGATCCCGCAGTACGAACTTTCCGATAAAGATGATGAAACTGTTGTAGAAGATACTGATAAAGAATCGGATTCGGATGTCCCACTTTCTGAAAACGAGCGCCGTCAACAGGTCATTCTATCGAAGGATTTTACTACACAGGGTGTCTTCTGGATGGACCGGAGAAAGACCAGGGTACCGATAACCAGTGACGATATAACCACCCTGTCACTTATTATTAACCAGGCTGGAATCATTATAGAAAATATTCGGATGTTTAATGCACTCGAAATTGCTAACAGCAATCTGCAGGATGCCAACAGCCGGCTTAAAATAGTCAATCAGGATCTGCGTACTGCCCGGGATAGGATCAATAAGGATCTTGAACATGCCCGGACCATACAACAGGGGCTTCTTCCGGAGAACCTTCCTGACTCTCCGGCCCTTGCATTAAAAGCAACATATATTCCAGCCGATGCTGTGGGAGGTGATTACTACGATGCGTTTGAAATAACCCCGGGTATTTATGGTATCATTGTTGCCGATGTTTCAGGACATGGCGTTTCGTCAGCTCTTATCATGTCAATGTTTAAAGTGTTAATAAAGACGTTTACCACCATTGATGACGGGCCGCAGAAAATACTTGAGAAAATCAATACTATCTTTCAAACTGAAATAAAAACGACCAATTTTGTTACCGTCTTCTTTGCCATTCTTGATACCAATACTCACCAGGTATACTATACTTCTGCCGGGCACTGTCCGGTTCTTTTTATCAATAAAAAAGACGCAACCTATACACAAGTAAAAGCAGACGGTCTGTTCCTCGGGGTTTTCCCTGATATGATGCTGAACGAAGCCAGCATGCCTTATGAACCGGGAATACACAGGCTCATTCTTTATACTGATGGTTTAACAGAAGCCAGAAATGAAAATAATGAAATGTTTGAAATTGAGCGTTTAATTGAAATATCACTTAAAACGCTTGAAGAACCACCAGAAAAAGCGTGTTCAAAAATCCTTTTCACTCAGAAAAAATTCTGTGGGAAAAATATAGAACCAGAGGATGATATAACCCTGCTCGTTGTTGATTTCTAGAAGATTTTCCTTACGTGTATGTGTCTGCGCGAAATTCCACGCAATTAAAAACCAAATCGGAATGAGAAATTCAACACATTTGAAAACGGCCCAAAACTATTATATTCATACGAGCCGTCCAGGGCAAAATATTTTGCCTCCATGGGGATATGAACGCCGAGCACACCGTTGACTTTCCATGGTGTATCAAGTCCCTCATGCTTCTCAATACCGATACGTAATCGCATAACCCTGAAAATGACCCGCTCAATCCCTGCTTTTCCTTTCCATACCTGTTCCCTATACAGAGGAATAGCAAATTCACAAATAAGAAACGTTGCATAATTTGCCTGAAATTGACCACCCAATAAGAATTCAACCGGTTCAAACTCTACGTATTCACTATTACTCGTGACGTTATTGTACTTGATAAAAGAGGGAATATTTTCAAAGAGTATAGCACCACGTATCTTTTCAGTGAGTTCTAACTGCATACCAAGATCAAGCCCAATCCCGAACCCACTTCCTTTCTGGGCATGTTCACCGACACCACCATCACCTGTTTTTTTACTCATAATCTTCAGATTCAATCCAACAGAAAATGGCCGCATGAAGGAGATAAGATCATTGAATTTATAGGAAATACCGGAAATGAAGGTAACTTCTGAATAGAGATTATCAACATCACCGGTATATTGAAATCCCTGGCCAAATCCAATTTCACGTGTAGCTTTATCAACATAAGACGCGACAAAATTATTGAGGGTATAACGATACTGATACCCGAAGACCGCTTCTCTGCCGGATGCCCATGATAATCCCGCCGGATTATAAAACACCCCATACGCATCGTCAGACGCGGCGACATAGGCATTACCCAATGCCGCAGGACGTGCGCATACCGGGATCAGGTTACAGCTCGTTCCAACGCCGGAAAGATTACCGCTATAATCCTCTTTGGTCCCATTAATAAATTCGTTATTTATTATAGCCCATAATAAGCCCGCAACAACACACGCCCCCGCCGAAATGAGTAATTCTTTCTCGTTGTGGACCTGTTTCCCGTAATACCTGTTTATTGCCGTATCAAGGTCATTATCAACATGACCATGCAGCCTGCTGACAGCTACACTGATAACATCTTCAAGACCAACCCCCGCATCTCCCTCAAGGCTGACTTTTTCGATAATCTGTTTACTCTGGACATCAACAAGGGTAAATCGAGCAGCATAGGTTTTATCGCTTTTATCAACACTGCCGTACAACATACGGTCCAATTGTAATGCACTACCCACGGCAGAGACGCAACGAGGTTCCCTGCAGAATTTGGGGAACCGTTGATCGATTTCTGCAAATGCTTTTTCCATTCCATCCTGGGTATAAATATCATACCCTCCTACCTCGGAGATATATTTCGACAGATGTTTCAGGATGGCTGCAACCATTTTCTCTCCACCGCCGCTCACCTCAGGATCCATAATACCAATCCGCGTTTTCAGCCCTGCCATTTCATCCTGTGCAAGAGTGAATAAAAAGGTACTCAGCACAATAATCACTGTTTTTCTCGACATCATTTTCACGGTTTCCTCCGATGTATACTAGACTATTTAAAAAGAATTATCTGTTTCATATATTGCTTCTTTTTCTCTTTGTCATCTATAGTAAGTACTGCAAAGTATCTTCCGTTTCGACACATCCTTTTTCCTGTAATAACAAAATAGTCCTCATCAGATTCATTATCAGCCGTTAGCGTAATCGTCCTATCCGTCGTCTTACCATCCCACCAGATCTTATACTCACGGCTACTGCTGACATTCTGTAAAAGTACCGACCAGACTTTATCACCTACCACATTAAAAATCTCAACCCCTAAATTCAAGCTCGATTTAAATTGTGTCTCCGCCCGAATCAACATGCACGTACCCGAAGGTACATTAGTCAGAGTAGAAAAATCTCTCGTTGGGCGCACATAGGGTGAAAATGGATTGGGCAGTATCTTGAATTTGGCTTTGATGCCACCCGCTTTTCTCACCAAGGCGTATTGCGAGAAATGGGTGGTAGAAATACTGACCGATTTACCATCCGCAGCAACAATTGAAAAGGTATCCGGTTCCCATCGAAGGCTGTCGGGATTCCAGAGAGCAACATAATATTTCCCGACACTTCCTTTGGCATCATCGTAGTACTCTTGAGGAACATCAAAAATGATAATCATACTATCCGTGGTATCATCAGCTTCATAATTAAACTTTATATTTTTTAATTCTTTAAAACTAAAAGCATCGGTTACTACATCGAAACTACCCGAAATATGTTTAACCTTATTATTTGAGATTAATGGCCGCTCCATCTGAATTTCTGCTTCCACGCCGGCATCAATAATATTATCAGGAATTACAATCTTACACCCGCGGCGGCTCTTAATAGTATCACTCAAAACCGGGACGATAAAAATAACATCAAGTCCGGATTTATTTATATCCTCATCAGTCAAGCTATTATATTCTCCAAGAATATCTCCAATTTCGGCACGTATCCGAACGTGCCCGATAAAATCGTTATATGGTTTAAACACACCATCCTCGATTGAACCGACACTATCAGGAATCATCTTCCATGTCGATGAAATCGTGACAGCGGTCCCTCCTGCATCGAGACCTTCAGCAATATATTCTGCTTTATCAAGCGGTGACGTGGTTATACTACGCTCTTCAGAATCAACTCGTTTAACAACGATACTGTCAAGTTTATATGGCGTTACTTTAAAGTATACCTGAACCGTGCTATCAACACCTGCCGCAAGCTGATACACTGCCGTAGGGTGAAATGTGGCCTGAAGAATTGCTACCGTAAGGCCGCTTCCATTGGGAGCAGTTTCAATAACAGCATCTTTCGTCTGAGATAGAATTTTGCAACCTCCAGTGACCGGAAGGCTCCATGATACATTATCATCAACTATCTGTGTAGCAGGTAAGAACTTTGATCCATAATACCCGTCAAAGGCAAATGAAATCTCGGCATCTGCCGGGAACAGCAGTGTATCACCACCAGAAGACGGTTTAACCGCTATTCTTGTCAGGACATTCCCATCTGGTTTGACATAAGCTCTGAAGGTTTCCTGTTCATACCCATAAATATTATTTCCTATTGTGCATTTGAAATAATAGGTCAAATAACTGCCGTCTACCTTAGGCTGCACCTGGAAATAATACACCCGCGGATTAACACTCTCATTTACCGTTGCGACCTTTACAGAATCATATTTCTGGGCGTTAATATCCTTGAAATACATATAGGCATTAGATGTATCGAGACTGGTATCAGAAACATACAGCGTACAGATTGCAATACCACTTGATAATGGAAGTGTATCTTGTTGATGATGGGCAATAGGAAGCAGCACTGTATCAGAATGAAGAGAATCAGCACTGATAAGAATAGTAAACATGTGATACGAGACGTCAAGTAATGAATCAGCATCCGCATCAATTGACATGATATAATTCCCGGTACCGACCCCGCCAATAACTTCTGTCGCATCGAGTGTTTTTAACAAGGGCGATTTAAGCTTTATAGAAGCATCCGTTACCGCTGTGCCGGCATGCATCAGGACCCACTGCAGTGCCTTGGAGCCGGTTTCCATAGTTATATTCACAGAACTGATAATGGTATTGGTCGTATTAACTTTAGGAAGTCCATCACTGACCATGAACAACTCGGTCATCACGGTGGTAGTGCCGGTATCAACCAGCGCAACAGTATCTGCTATAAGTCCGTTACCACCCGCCTGTATACGATAATGCACACCATTTGGCACATTCATAATTTCAAAGGTCCCGAGAGCATCACTGTTTGCCGTTGCCACAACGGTGTTTGTTGATGTGTCAATAATATTTACCGTCACATTGGCAACTTTTGAAGAGGCAGTATCGCTCATTCTGACCGTACCTTTTACTGAAGCATAGGCTAAAATGGTGTCTGTTACCACATGAGTTCTACCCGGAATAATTGAATCGGTATAGGTCAAACCGGATTCATAACCACTCGCAGAGGAATACAACTTATACACTTTCCCGCCGTTAGCACTAACCTCAAAATTACCATACACCGCATCTGATAGCGTAGAGAAGGTATCAAACGGAGTAACTGTTGTATCAACCAATGACACCAGTGCATTAGTAATTGGCGCATATATTTCCTGATAACCGGCATTCCATGACCGGCCAACAATTGAACCGGTGACCAGAGCGGCGCCTGACTGCATAGTAATTGTTACCGTTGTCAAACTAAATACTTCCTGTGAGCCGCTGTAGGAAGTAAATCCAACCTTCGTTGCTTTCAATGTGTATGTCCCTGATTCCAACGAGAATGAAAATGATCCATCCTGAGGAGTGGAAGGTACCTCGCCAATAACGGCACCGTCAAGTAACAGGGTGACCTGAGCGCCAAGTATTGGATCACCATTGCTGTTTTTTACCACGCCGGAAAGAGTATACGGATTATTTTCCAGTATTATCGCATATCCTAAATCAACATTCTGTCCAAAAGACACAGTAGTATCCTGCGAAAGCGATGTGACGTATCCTGTTTTCTTTGCGGCAATAGTCCAGTCAGCTGCATAACAGTTAAGAATGAAGTTACCGAGCGGATCAGTTTCAGTGACTACGGTATCGCCCCGGTCTGAGACTCCCACAACCTGAGCCAGGTTAATTGCTTTGTTCGCGGCATCAGTAACTTTCCCAAATACCGTTGCATCAGGTCTTTCGAGATAAAACGTTGCGGTCTCCGTCATATCCGGGTCAATAGTAATCGTCTTGGTCTGCGATTCAAAACCATCTTTCACCACAGTTAAACGGTACGTACCAACCGGCCGTTCACGAGAGAGGTATCCATCATTGTTAGTATAGAAAAGGAGCGGAGCTTCCAGTGATCCGTCTAATACTTCAACTTCAACTTCCGCAAGCCCGACATTCTTTACAAGTACCGAATCCCCGACCGCGATCTGTTCTCTCGTATGTACTCTAATGGTACCGGTTGGAGCATCATACCTGAAACCGGTAACCTTACCCGCAGTACCGGCACCTTTATCATCGACAGCGATAACCTTCCACGTATAATAATTATCCGTCAGAATTGCTTTTGCATAGAGAGAAACAGAGCCGGTATCACCGGCGAACTGACCGGCAGTAACTTCCTTACTCCATACCACCATCTGCGCATCAACTCCTTCAAAATCGGAGCCGACATAGATATAAATCTTAAAGGTATTGGCAGTGGAATCAAGGTTGGTCCATCGCAATGTAATAGAGTCATGATCTTTCGAATTAAGGGTATCGGTCGGATAATCCCACACATTCAGCGGTTCCTCAAGCGGCACACCTGCGATCATAAATGAGGCCGGCAAGCTGAAACGGGTGGAGCTGTATGCGGGGTGGTTGCCATAATTATTAAGTACAGCCCAGCCATATTCTTTTCTCGGAGTCAATGGCGGCGGATCAGCGGTAATTGTTCCCGACGGATCGGGTGCACCATACGTCATCTGGGTATTAGCCGTTATTGCTTCCCAGACAATACTCAATCCCTCAATGGATCCTGAATCCGGATCATAGGAAATCTTTTCGTCAGAAAAAATAATATGGTAATAGGGTACCCCCGGATTTATTTCCCACTGGAATGTCGGCGTTAATTGGTCTATGGTATCCCCGATACCAGGCGAGGACAACGTAACCGGATCGGTTGATTCGACAATAAGTCGTACCTCATTCGAAAAAAATGTCGTATCAATAAAACCTATTTTTGTTCTCCAGGCAACCATGAAATAATAAATCCCAGCCCCCATACCATTTTCAGAGGGCCTGAACATTATCCCCAGTTGCGGTGTCCCCCCGGTAAAAAGAATGTTATTTTGCGAATTATAGCTGGTATCCAGTTCAT
>CBDVBE010000092.1:0-17664 GCA_965372145.1 uncultured bacterium
AAATTGTCGAAAAACGTGTTTACATATTAAGATTTTGTGCAAAATTCAGGTAGTATATATACTTTGTCTTATACTGTTTCGTGCATTCTCATCATTAGAGGAAATTAAATTTCTCTTTATATATTCTTTTACCAATTTATCATAGTTAGCCTTCTTCAAATCTTTCAATAGGCTAAGGGTTGTTTTAGTCCAGTTAATGTTTTGGGTATTATTATTTTTCTGTTGTTGAGGTGTTGGGGGTAAGTGTTGAGTAGTAGCAACGTTTCCAGACAACAAACCCATTAAACCATATTCGGCTTTGGATACAGAATCTCGTAGTGGGTTAATTCTGGTAGCTATATCTTGTAGTTCTGCTATCATGCTTTGTATTTCAGATTCAAAGCTGTCTAATCTTTTGCGTAAATCAGAAAGACCTAAAGTATTCATGGTTTTCTCCTTTATTACTTATTATATTATAAATATAACATCGATGGGTATGTTGTGTCAACATTTAATTATGTAAACCCAAACTATTAAATGTGGGGTTTTATGAAAGACAACGAAAACAACAACAATGAAGAAAACGGCCTAAGCCTAAATCCATTGTCTGTAGAAGAAGCACTAAAAGGTGCTATGGAAGTAGAACCGGAAAAAGAGGAACCGGAAGAAGAAAAAAAAGAATAACATCATTATTAACATTCTCAAAGGAGTGTATTATGGCTCAATGTGCCAATACAATAAACCTTGAAGTCCACCATAAAAATATTAATGGTGGCAATGATATTTTAAATGCAGAAGTTCTTTGCCAAATATGCCATCAAAACACTGCATCATATGGCGTTGCAGGACGTGAAAGTCCACCACCATTTGATGAAACGACAAGGCAACTTGCTTTTTCCAGAGCAAATTTTATATGTGAATGTACTCGAAGTTGTCCTCATCATTTAAGTTAGAAATAAAAATATCGTGCCAGTTATACTCTTTTTTAATATTTTTATCTTTAAACAATATCTCCATTGTGGGTGGGGTATATTCACCCACCCAACAATTGTCAAATAAAGTAAGCATTGAATACACAGCACTTTTAATTGCTTTTTTCGATTGGGGATTTTTCTCAATCATATTATTATAACGCAAGCCGATTTCAGTAATTATACATTCTTCTACTGACATTTTCTATCACCTTTCTAAAATTTTCCTTTGCGAAGTATATAATCGCCAAAATCTACAAATTAATAGAAGATTTTTCTTTGGGCGTTCCCCTCTGTTTCGCGGTCACAGCTACCCCCGGAAATAAAATACCTCCCTCTCCCTATACCATCCCTTCCCTATTTCCCCCTTCCCCCTCTGGGGGCAAGGTGGGATGGGGGCATGGGAGAGGGGCTGGGGATGAGGTCCCATCATGCCAGTGATGAACCTACCTCCTTGTTTAGGGGGTCGCACATAGTGCGTGGGGGTTTGATTCGTTCCCTGTTTTATAACCCTTCTGCTAAAAATACAATGCCCTGGTTACCATGAGTAAGAAACTGTATTCTTTCATGCCAGGGCACTAGGTATTGTTTGTAAAATGAATGATCACATTTTGGGATCCATGATTCTCCCGGTAAATAGTATTGTTCCGGTTATCATGTCGCGGATATAGAAAATAAAGGGTGCATCAGCACGAAATACAAATGGTTCTTCCGGGCCCGTTGCAGGCATTAAACCGGCAGTTGCCGCGGCAGCTTCAGTTCCAGCTTCATTCACCGTTATAAAAGCTTTATGCAGGATGTCATCTATTTGTATATGCATAGACTCGGACATGCCTGAAAAATCAGCTTTTTCTCCGAAACAATCACCCATTCCAAGGTCTGAAAGAACATTTTTAAGGCTTATGGATTCTCCACTGTAGCTGAATTTTGGCAATGTAACCGATACAGATGCTGATATCAGATTATTGATATGATTATCTCTAATATTTTAAAACACCGGTCCGCTTAACCACCTCAACAAACTCACTCAATATCATCGCAGTAGCACCCCATATTTGATGATTGTCGACGTTATAACATGGTGCTTTACATGGTCTTTCATTTCTTATAAGAATCTTTGTTCCTATAGTATCCGGGTTAACAAACTTGTGCAGAGAAACTTCAATTATTTGTTGAACCTCATGAGGGCTGGGGTGAAAGTCAGGTTTTTGCTCTATATACCCGACTACAGGATATACCTGAAAATTACTGGCCGGGATATACAGGGGCGTTAAGGCACCCAGAACGGTAATGGCATCAGCGGCGACGCCAATTTCCTCTTCTGTTTCCCGTAACGCGGCATGAGAGAACGATGAGTCACTGCTTTCTATTCTTCCACCCGGTAATGATATCTGTCCGCCATGGATACCATTATGAAAAGGTTTCCTGATAAATACAACGGTAATAGTACTTTCGGATGGATATAATAAGAGCAGTACACTGCCCTCCTGGTGGAGGTCAAAATCAGCGTTACCATCAAATCGAAAGGGGGAAGCCATGCGATTCTGGTATTCTTCTCCGGGAAGGTCTTTGGTAAGTTCTTCTTTTAGTTGTTTGAAAAATGGTTGTGACATGGTACAGATGCCCTCACCCCTTCAATCCCATTAACAATAAGGTATAATGTTGTTATTTCCCAATCAATATCCGCGCATCGATTACTTTAGCGCCGCGACCCTGTTCATTGACAATAAAGGGATTAATATCCAGCTCTATTATCTCCTCAAAGTCGGTAACAAGTTGTGAGAGACGCTGCAGGCATTCGGCAATAGAATCGATATCCGAAGGTTTTTCACCCCGTACGCCTTCCAGTAGTTTATACCCGCGTATATTCCTGACCATGTGATGAGCGCTGAGTTCACGGATCGGTGCAATCCTGAAGGTGACATCCTTCAACGCCTCAACATACACGCCGCCCATACCGAACATAAGCATAGCGCCAAAATGGGGATCCCGGTTCATACCGATGATAGTCTCTTTCCCTTTTTGCGCCATCTTCTGTACAAAAATGCCCCAGACATTCGCCTTTGGGTGTGCTTTCTTTACACTCGCAAGTATTTCCCGGTAACCCTGTTTTAAATCCGCTTCAGTCCGGATATTAATTTTTACCCCGCCGACATCAATCTTGTGAAGAACATCCGGCGAAACAATTTTCAGGGCGACGGGGTAGCCGATTTCTTCCGCGCAACGAATGCACTCAGCCTCGTCAGCAGCAAGGTGGCTCTCCAGAACCGGGAATCCATAGGCTTTAAGAATTTCATGCGCTTCAGGTTCCGGCAGGAACGTTCTGTTTTCACTTTTAGCATGGGCAATAATTTCTATTACCTTTTTCTTATTAACATCAGTAAATTTTTGAATCTCAGTCTTGATACGGCTTTGCCATTGAGCATAGCTTGATAAGTTAGCCAATGAGCGTGCCGCGGCTTCAGGAAAGTTGTAGTGAGGAATATTCTTGTCGTCAAGTATCTTAAGTGAGTCTGAAATATCAGTAACTCCCATACAGCAAGCCATAACCGGTTTGGACTGTTTAAGAATAACCTCGGAAATAGCGGTGGTTATATTTTTCATTGAAATCATCGGGGGCGGTGTCGCTATCAGGATAGCGCCATCAACGTTTTTATCAGCAAGGACGCTTTCCAGTGCCAGTGAGTAACGTTCCGCTTTGGCATCTCCAATAATGTCTACCGGGTTATTGATATTCGCGGTGGGAGGGAGACCGTTCTTGAGATTCTCCGTTGTTTTCTTTTCAAAGGTAGCGAGGTTTAAGCCGTGCCTGACTGCCACATCAGTTGCGATAATCCCGAAGCCGCCCGCATTGGTAACGATACCGATTCTGTTGCCTTTGGGTAAAGGTTGTGTGGCAAACGCCATAGCATAATTAAAGAGTTCTTCAATGGTTTCTACCCGCAAAACCCCGCACTGGTCAAAAAGAGAATCGTATGCTTCATCAGAACTGCTTAATGCCCCGGTATGAGAAGAAGCGGCTCTGGCCCCTTCAAGAGTACGCCCCGATTTAATGACCAGGATTGGTTTGCTGGTAGAACCACCGCCGGTTGTTTCCCGTGCTAATTCAAGAAACTCTTTCGGATCTGTCAAATCCTCCAGATATAATAAAATGACATCTGTTTTCGGATCGTCATTCAATGCGGCCAACAGGTCATTCTCAGTGATATCCGCTTTGTTTCCAATAGAGAAAAATTTTGACAGGCCAATATTTTTTTCCCGGGCATACTCGAGAGCTGCTACACCGAGTGCGCCTGACTGAGAAATAAAAGCAATGTTTCCCGGTTTGGGCATACTGCTGACAAAAGTAGCATTAAAAGAAATTTCCGGGTCAGTGTTTATTACCCCGAGACAGTTAGGGCCGATAAGGGAGATGGAGTGTTTGTTTGAAATCTCGACAATGTTTTTTTCCAGCTCAGCACCTTTTTTACCGGTCTCTTTAAATCCGACCGTAATGATAATGGCTCCCTTTACCCCTTTTTCCCCGCATTCCTCAATTACCCCCGGCACATGCTCACTGGGAACGATAACGACTGCCAAATCTACTTCTCCGGGAATGTCCCACACCGAGCGATATGCGCGAACGCCAAGAATACCACGGGCCTTTGGATTTACCGGATAAACGATTCCTGTATACCCCGAAAACAAAATGTTGGAAAAGAGAGCCCGACCTATACTATCTTCACGGGTAGAAGCACCGATTACCGCAATAGATTTGGGTGAAAATATTGATTTTAGGTTGTCTCTGCTGTTCTTGTTCATTGTGTATTTATCCTTATTTTATTTCAACTGGTAGACAAAAATATATCGTGTCAAAAAAATGTTATTACCATTCTTTCGTATTTTTCGAAAATGCCGGGCTCCAAACAGCCGATCCTGTGCAAGTTAGACTGCCGTTATCGATTAACGAGTTTCAAAATATTTCGGATTAATCTATTTTACGATACTTAAAACCTAAAATCAATAATGAAGGAATGTATATGATATTAAAAACACTTGTGGTAGGGCCTATTGGAGCGAACTGTTATGTGATTGGTGATGAAGCAACGAATGAAGGTGCAATCATTGACCCGGGGGATGATGCGCAAAGAATAATACAGGTTGTAAAGGAGACCGGACTTGCCATACAGTTTATCATTGCGACACATGGCCATTTTGATCATAATGGCGGTATGAGAGAGGTGAAGGATGAGCTTGATTGCGATTTCCTGCTCCATAAGAATGACCTCATGTTTGTGCAGCGGTCAAAAGAATCAGCCATGAATTGGGGTATACATATTGAGCAGGTACCCGATCCTGACAGATATGTTGAGGAGGGAGATATCCTCAAACTCGGTTCACTTGAATTGAAAATCATCCATACTCCCGGCCATTCACCGGGCGGGATTTGTATTTATATTCCAACTGAAAATAGTGTGTTTTCAGGTGACACCCTTTTCAACGGCTCGGTTGGCAGGACTGATTTTGACGGCGGCTCCATGGAAGAGTTGCTTAAGTCAATAAAAGAAAAGCTGTATACACTCCCTGATGATACGGTTGTGTATACCGGGCATGGTGAAGAGACAACCATCGGGAATGAGAAGAGACAGAATATGTTTGTCAGGTGAGCAACTGGTTTCAAACAAGCATTGTCTTTTTGTATTCAGACCCGATTGCACCCTTATTACAATACTTACCGACCATAAATCCGGCAGAGTGTTTTGACTGGATATCCAGCGATTCGGCAAGGGTGGCACCACAGGAATTCTGAACAGTATTGATAATCGCCTGTCGGGCAGCTTGGGTGGCAGGCTTATCCGTTTCCGTAATACCGCTGACATCGGCTGGTATGCCCGTTACCGCACCCTCTTCCAGTTTACGCAATAGCACGCTTTGATCACCATCGCCGGCAATACTCCAGGCTTTCTGCAGTGAATCTTCCATAGAGCCTGCATAGTCAGTCAGCCACCCGACCGTATCCGCGGCTTTGCATGTTTTACCTTCCAAAAGCAGTTTCAGGAGCTTTTTGTGCCCCTCGGTATCGGTCTTTCTGAATGGCCAGTGGCATCCTTCCATACCGGGAACCACCGGCAGGGTTACCTCCGGCATTCCCAGATCCGCAGCCTCATGAGAAATCAGATAGTGACAGTGCATGAGCAGTTCAAGGCATCCGCCCATACAGCGTTTGCCATTAATAAAGCCGACTGAAACCTTGAATTCATTGTGCAGGCGTCTGGCAGTTATTGACCAGCTCTTTGAGATATCAAAACTGGCTTCCTCATTTTCAAGGCCGGGGAAGAAATCAGAGGTGTCTGCGCCAACCAACTGTGTAGAGAGATGAAAGTCACCCGTGATAATCACCCGTTCGATTCCCGCGGCTTTCAGCCAGTCGATTGCCCGGTTCAATTCATCGTTGACATCGTGATTATAGCTTTCGCGGCCAATAGTGATGACACCGACGGTGCCGTCATGCTCCGCATTGACATAGAGCTGCTGCCAATGGGGAGTGTCGATCTTCTCGAAAACGTCGGGATACCATGCTGTGCCTGCTGCTGCAGGATGCAGGGAGTGATAATCGGTAACCAGTTTTAATGCTGCATCCGCACCGAGGCTGCGAATAATCGCCAGAATACCCCTGCGGAACTGCGCACATATTTCGCCAATCGAATTCATGTGGGAAAGATGGGCCCGCTTTTCATGGAGCATCAGGCTGGTCATATGAATCAATCCGCCGTATACCCATGTTTTAAATTCCTTCTCCTCTTCCGGATCCAGTTTCCAGTCGACCAGCGGCCGGAAATGGTTCATGGGATACCACTCCTGTCCGCTTTCTTTATGTTCCTCAAGCTCAGGAGTCGGTTTGAATACCTCTCCGTAGTGCTCATTCAAATCATTGAGACATGACCAGGTCAGGAAATTGGATCCCTTTGCTCCAATCGCGTCATGGGCGCGGAACGGATTTGGCCCCATATGCTTGCGCACAAACTTGTCGATTTTCCAGAAGGGCATATTGTTTGCCCGATGGTAGCGAAGCCCTGTCAGGAATAATCCGGTAAACAGCACGTCCAGAACGAATGACCAGTTATCGCTCACCGGAACCGGGAGTAATCCCATAGCCCAGAGAAGCTGAGTAATTTTTGAGGGTTCAGGTTCCACTATTTCAAACATTTTGTTTATCTCATGGGGGAAAGCCGGATGGGCAATACCGACCCCAAGCTGAGAACGTGGAAATCCTGAAGTGACGGAACGTATCTCTATCTTTGGGAAGGTTGACCTGAACATCTCATAGTGAGATTTTTTTATCTCGAGAATTTCCGGAATTGCCTCCAGAAGGAATCGCGGCTGATATTTTTTCAGGGATGAAGGCAGGGCGTGTCCATCATAATGTAAATGAATAACATCACTCATGGTTTTATTTGCGCTATCTTTACCAAAAGCCCGTACCAGTCCCTGATACTGCTTGCCGAGGCCATCGGGAACGCCCGGAAAATCAAGCGCGACCACCGGCACATCATACGGCTGCAACCGTGAGCCGAGCTGCATGGTTTTACCGGCACCGACGATGCCGTTTGCTCCGGATATTACCAGCGCACCGCGGTTACCTGTTGTACCAAAAACCTGATCCACCAGTTCAGCGGTGTTTACGGGTAAATGTCCATTTTTAAATATGTCAAGAACTGTTCCCAACCCAAGTGTCTGGAGAGTTGGCTGTCTCATTGCGTTTGCCATAATCTAGGGTCTCCTTTCAGTAACTTTCAGTATTGCTGCAATACCAACGTCTCCGGCAGCGCAGCCGAAAACCAATACATATCCGCCACCCAGATCCACTGCTTCCTCAAGGGCCTCAATGGTCACTCTGGTGAGGGTCGGCCCCTGGGGGTGTCCCCAGACCAGGGGGCTTCCGGTGTTATTCATCTTGTGCCAGTCATAACCGGTAACTTTAGAAAAGATTGCATCATTAACCGCAAAAGGATTGTGATTCTTGACGACAACCATGTCATCTATTTTCAGGCCGGTTCTCTGTAACAATTTCTGCACGGCAAGAGTCGGTGCTTCGGGCATCAGTACCGGTAACGTCCGTACCTCAACCTTTGCCACGAACTGAATGTCAATTTCAGGCCGGGTGCTTATTTCCTGTGCTTTCTCTTTTGTGGTCACCAGCAGGCAGGCCATACCGTCCGATGCATGGGTCTGTGTCCCGCTTGTGACGCAGGTGTCAAACTCTCGCATCTGATGCATATCAGTAAGATTCAACTGACGTACGCCGTAATCATCATCAACTTTTCCTAAAAAGCGTCCCTGGTTATTCAGTAATTCGAACGGTACCAGCACCCGGTCAAGGAACCCGGAGGCTTTGGCTTCAAAGTACTGTTGATGGCGGTGATACGCCAGTTCGTCAGCTTCCTTACGGTCAATTTTATATTTGCGAGCCGCATTGCCGGCAGTATCTATCATGGCTTTTCCGGTGGCCGGATCAAAACCGAAGTTATCCCAGACATCTCCCAGAGCAAAAGTACGTTGATGGGCACGACGCTCGGGAAAAACACCGACCGGTGAGTCACTGGTCCGGTCAAACGTTAGTGTTCCGACAACATCGTATGCACCGTTTTGCACTTCTCCGGCAGCAAGGATCAACGCCTGGAGTCCTGTTGCACACGCCTGCTCCATCTGGTATCCCGGCAAACGATGCCCCATGCACGCCGATACCAGCGGTGCTGTCCAGAATTTCCAGTGCCATGGAACGGTGGAGCCTATAATAAGGTATTCCAGTAAACTCGTTGATACTTTCTTTTTTCCAAGAATCCTGTTCATAGCTTCACCGGCAAACTGGCCAATATTGACTTCCGCAAGTGCCGAAGTCTGCCAGGCCGGGAAATAACTACTGCCCCAGGTTCCATAGGGAATCCTGGCTCGTGGAAACATTGAGTCTCCATTATTCATTGACACCTCCTGCTATCATTTTTCCTTATCATCTCATGTAGAAACGTTTAGAATGTACTGTGTAAAAATAACTTTATTCGCGGGGATAATTTAGAAATAATACAGAGTAGTATATATACTTTTCGACACATCCATTGTGTTTTAAAAAAAATGAAATGTATATAAAAATTAATGAATTATTCTATAGTGCATACTCCTGCATACCTGATAACACCCTGTGAAACCCGCAAACTAGAGCATATAAAATAAGTTTAAATATGTTAAAAAACAAATTTAATGAGGCTGAATATCCCATATTACAAAATATAAAGAGGAGTCACAAATAATTTTCCGAATTTATTATAATTTTTTAGTGAAAAAAGTGTTGTTTCATAGTATATTATAAGTGAGGGTCATTTTTAAAGAATTACGAAAATCTGTATCCTCATAAATTTGACAGGTTTCGACTATTCTACGTGAATTGTAAAGATACTTCTAGTGAACAAGACGCATGTGGGGGAGGTGTTAATATACTGTCAGCTTCCGGTTGATAGATGTGATTCTTCTTTTACATGTTAAACCATTTAACATGAGTATTTCAAAAATGGACAAAGTCAATATTTTAATCGAAGCAAGACCCTTTTGTGTTTTTAACAATACCCCGATGGAACTTCTTGAAAATGAGGGTTTTAAAATCACTGATATGAGGGGATCCGGGATTGATAATGAGGATTTTGTTACCGCATTAAAATCAGCGAATGTAATAATTTGCGGAAATGAACTTCATGTAGATGAGGAACTGCTGAAAACCGGGTCACAGTTAAAAATAATTGCCAAGATTGGGGCGGGCCTGGATAATATTAATATTGCGGCTGCAACAGACCACACTGTCCTTGTATGTAATACGCCAGGGAAAAATAAACAGGCTGTCGCGGATCATACCTTTGCATTAATCCTCGGTATCGCGCGAAGAATTGTGTATTGTAATCAAAGCCTTCGTGAAAAACGCTGGGAGCAAACACAGATTCCCAGTTATGAGATATGGCAAAAAACTATAGGGATAGTAGGGCTGGGGGCTATTGGTCAGAATGTGGCGTTGCGGGCAAAAGGTTTCAGGATGAATATCGTGGGATATGACACTGCCTGGCCCGAGGTGTTCGCACAAGAGCACAATATTAAACGCCTTACCCTTGAACAGTTACTCGAAGTTTCAGATATTGTAACCCTTCATTTACCGTTAAACAAGAATACGATTGGAATGATTGACAAGAGGGCGCTTGCACTGATGAAGCCAACAGCACTGTTAATCAATACGGCACGCGGGGCTATTGTGAAGGAATCAGATTTATGTGAGGCACTTAAAAATGGTGTTATCGCAGGTGCCGGAATTGATGTTTTTGAAAACGAGCCGCCCACAGATTCACCATTGCTTGAACTCGACAATACTATTCTTTCACCGCATACCGCATTCTTTACCTTTGATTCTATTAATGAAATGAACCTTTCAGCAGTTGAACAGATAATAATGTTTTACGGCAGGAATCAACCCCAACATGCGGTAAATCCTGAAGTTATCGATCGTATACAAATCCTGCGGGCACATACTGTGAAAAATGTTGTCACTGCCTGAGGTGATATTATTAATATGAAAAAGGCATGCGCTCCGGTGCATGCCTTTTTTTTATCCTATATTTTGCATAAAAAAATGGTCCGGTAATAAAGGCTTGGATAGAAAAACATTTTGCTTCTTGCATAGAAATCATAGGATTGGGAGAGGAAAAGGTGCACAATGATATCTATTAAGGATTAATCTCCTCTTTCTATAAATAAGAGCAGATATAATGCAAAACACTTTCTATCCGTCGCCATGAATTTATTGGTACGCATAAGTGAGATATGGTACTTTCCCCACATAATTAATATACTATAATTTTTAGTAAAAATAAAAACATTTTCAGTAATAATAAACCTACTTCCGGCAGAATAAAAAAAGGATCACATTCATCTCCTTTAAGGCATGACTCAGCAGACACATGGTCCTACTTTCTCCGGGGGAGGTTTAAAAGGCGGAATTGATTATATTATATCAGTACCTTCGGTATATACAAAGGTTCACTAGTTTAGTAAAACATCTATTCATATTAACATATCGGAGCAGTTAATTTCATGGAAGCAACCACCCCTATTTTCAGCAATGATGCGGTAGTATTGGGTATTCTGCTTTTCATTCTGGCAGTTATTTTTCAGACGCAGAGAATGAAGGCGTTTAAAAAATTCTATACCTTTGTCCCCGCACTGCTTCTCTGTTATTTTATCCCGTCACTGCTCAATTCAGCGGGGATTATTTCAGGGGAACATTCAAAGCTCTATTTTGTCGTGTCCCGGTATCTTTTACCCACCTCTCTGGTACTGTTGACCTTGAGTATCGATTTACAAAAAATTATTCAGCTTGGCCCGAAAGCAATAATGATGTTTCTAACAGGAACCGCAGGCGTTGTTATAGGCGGGCCCTTAGCTATTCTGATAGTGTCGGTTTTTTCTCCGGAAACGGTCGGCGGCCACGGGCCTGATGCAATATGGCGTGGGATGTCTACGGTGGCGGGTTCCTGGATCGGCGGTGGAGCCAATCAGACTGCGATGAAAGAGGTCTTTTTGGTGTCCGACAAACTTTTCTCGGCTATGGTTGCAGTGGATGTACTGGTCGGCAGTGTATGGATGGCGTTCCTTTTATATGGCGCCGGCATTACAAACAGGATTGACGCCTGGTTCAAGGCAGACTGTTCAGCTATCAATGAGCTAAAAGAGCGCGTTGAAAGCTTTCAGAAGGATGTGGCTAAAATTGCCGACCTTACCGATCTTATCACCATTGCCGCAATCGGTTTTGGCGCGACTGCAATTTCTCATTTCCTGGCGGATTTGATAGCACCTTTTATTTCAAATAACCTCGCTTTTCTGGCTAAATTCAGTTTAACCAGTAAATTTTTCTGGCTGATTGTCTGTGCGACAACCGTGGGATTGCTTCTCTCATTTACTAAAGCTAAAAATCTGGAAGGGGCGGGGGCCAGTAAAATAGGGAGTGTTTTTATTTATATCCTTGTCGCTACCATTGGTATGAAAATGGATGTAACTGCTGTTTTTTCCATGCCGGGCGTGTTTTTAATCGGTTTTATCTGGATCGCTTTTCATGCGGTACTACTCATAATTGTCGGGAAAATTATCAAAGCGCCCCTGTTCTTTCTGGCTGTCGGCAGCCAGGCGAATATTGGCGGAGCAGCTTCTGCGCCGATAGTAGCTTCGGCGTTTCATCCCTCTCTGGCACCAGTCGGAGTGTTATTAGCGGTGCTCGGCTATGCGCTCGGCACGTATGGCGCGTATATATGCGGGCTGCTGATGCAGGCAGTAACGCCCTAAACGATAAATATCCCTCTCCTCTTGTTTTTGTAAAGAAGTGGTAGTATGAATACTACAACGAGAGTATATTAATAGTATAGCTTGTAGTAAAGAAAACACATGGGTGATTAAGATTATTCCTGCAATGAATAGGGGGATTAAAATGATCAAGGCAGCGGTAATTGTTTTTTGGGGAGTATGGTGCTTAATTGCCGGCGAATGCGACAACCTTGATTCTGCATGGCTTTTTTGTGAAGACTTCGAATATGGTGCCGGGGATTTTGATACCTGGTTTGACTCATCAGATTTTCTCGGTGGTGCGGGTTCTGATGACCGTGGTCGGGTGACGCTTTCATCGGTCCATGCGCACAGCGGCAGCTGGGCTGCATATATGCCCGCAGACTCGACCTCTGGCTACCAGGGCGGGAGCCTTGACTGGCGCGCATGCGACGGCGAGCAGAAAGTCGGCTGTTCCATGCGGAGCTTTGATCAGTTGTTTTTCCGCGTCTGGATGCGATTTGCCGAAGATCACCGCTATGTCCACCATTTCCTGAATGTCGGCGGGAGCCAGCCGGATGACTACTGGTATCACGGTACTGCGGGATGCCTTCCCAACGGGGAGATGTCGATGGGAACCACAGTTGATTTCAGGAAAAACAACCATGAGAGCCACTTTTATACCTATTTCCCGGAAATGAAATGCGATACCAACTGCGGTGATTATATGGATGTCGATAAAGTGTGTGACGAATGTGAAGAAAAAGGATTGCCCACATGCGAGGTATATAAGCAGTGCTGCTGGGGAAACCATTTCGAGGCTGCAATACCCTTTGCGTTCCCGGTCGGGGAGTGGTTCTGCTTCGAGATGATGATGCACGCTAATACGGTCGGCAACCATGACGGGTCAATGGCCTACTGGGTGAATGATACCCTCATTCACCGGGAGGATGGCATGATGTGGCGCACCAGCCCGACCCTGGCACTGAACCGCGTACGCCTGCAGCATTATATTACCACCGAAGATGCCCAGGGGTTCAGCAATCGTGTCTGGTTTGACGATGTCGTAGTCAGTACTGAGCGGATCGGATGCGGGGATACTCCTATACAAGAAACACTATTTCCGGGTATAAAGAAAGAAACGAAAATACGGGTTTATCCGGTATCCGGGTATGATATCAGGTTCGAAGTTATCCTTGAGAGAGCCGGGAAATATTCGTTGGAGGTGTTTGACCTTTCAGGCAGAAACCTGTGGAAGTATACGCAGATGCATGGCAGGAAGGGCGCAAACAGTATTCGTTGGCATAGACTTGAAAATGTACCTCAGATACTAATAGTAAGGTTAAATAATTCGGGGAGACACCAGCACCAGCGGGTTATTGTTTTTTAATACCATTAAAGGTAAGAATGATATCTGGTTAGTATAGGAGATAATAAATGCCGAGGAAGGTTGTGATTCTTCTGTGCTTTGTAGCAGTATGTCTGAGAGTTCCTGCATATTCCGCGAATTTCATGGCAGGGGTACGAGGCGGTTTGAATCTTGCAACCTGGTATGGCGATGATGTGGATAACCGTTATAAAAAGTTAAAGCCGGGACTGATAGCAGGTATATCTCTTCAAACCAAAGCAAGGGATTTCATTGGTTTCATGATGGATATTATGTACTCGCAAAAAGGGGCCAAATGGGAGAATCTAGGTGATATGTTATATTACCGGTTGCACTACATTGAGGTGCCGGTTATGTGTAAACTGATGTTACCGAATAAAACGGTTGTAAAACCTTTTACTTATACCGGGACCTTTATTGCGGTCACGTTTCTCTCAAAAGAATATGAGGTTGAGGATGGGAAGGTTGAAGATATTAACACCATAAGCGAACTTATAACGAGGGTCGATTTCGGTTTTACATTCGGCGGCGGTGTGGATTTTGATTTCGATAAAATTGCTTTAACGCTCGATGTCAGATACAGCCTGGGAATGATCACTCTGGATGGTGAAAAGAATTTTTATGATGACAAACTGGCAGAAATAAAGAATGGGGTGCTGTCAATTATCGGAGGGTTTTCCTGGGAAAATTAGTCTTTCCTGCCGTAAATGAAAGAATTAACTATATCCGCTGGAATTATAAACAGAAGGTCATATGGTAAGGGTAGTGTTAATGCAAACAGGGAAACTGCGGTTACGGAAATTTACTATTTTTAAAATGTAGCTATTTAGTGGATTTATACGTTGTGATGATAGTATTTGGTAGGTAGATAATGGCAAAATACATTTCTCTTAGTATTGTATTTGTTTTAATAGTACTTACAGCCAGTTTTTGGAACTGTATAGAGACCGAAGAAATACCATGGCCCGAAGATACCCTTGATTTTAGAGACTCATTGTATCTGTGTGAAGAGTATGGGCATTATATAAAAAGCATAAGTATGGTGGCATATTTTCCGAATTTAAAATTTCTTTCTATAGATACCGCTTACTTAATAACAGATATTTCACCAATCTCAAAGCTTTCTAATCTGGAATCACTATTTATAAGAAGGTGTCGCAAGGTCACCGATTTATCACCGTTGAGTCCTTTAAAAAACTTGATGTGTCTCGATTTGATTGATTGTGATGATATTTGTTCACTTAAGCCCTTAGAGTCGACTGTTCTGCAAGATATCTTCATTTCGGGAATCGACAGTATAAAAAATGTACAACTCTACGGCCCTGAAAGTCTTAAAACTTTTTGGCTTTCTCAATGTACAACAGTAACAGATTTTTCTCTTAATGGGTTAAGTAGCCTAGAAATATTTTGGTTGCGGAATATAAAAAATGTTGTCAGTATTAGTTTGTCGAATCTTGCAGCCCTGGCTGAATTAGACTTTGAACATTGTGAAAACTTAGAGGTGATAGAGTTGACAAATGTCACCAATTTGAAATATGTACTTTTCTATGATTGTGATAAACTTTCCGACTTTACTTCTTTAATCAATTGTTGGTCTGCCGGGGATACTGTATATCTGTATGGTGTGCCAAGTGAAGTTGTTTCTACACTCGAAGGGAATGGTGTTGTTGTTAAAACACAATAAAAAGATTTCCACTACCAAAAAAGTTCTTATGACAATTGCTATTGTCCTATTTCTTATTTTTTTCCCCTCTGCAGAAACACCAAACGTTGCACTTGGCACAGGATGGGAATGTAATATTTCAAATATCGGTTATGCAATGGGGCCTGCCATACAGATAGGATTTGCCTGGCCAAAACAGTATATAGGCGGTTCCTATCAGTGGTGCTTACTATCGAATCATAATGAATTGAGTAAGGATGGAAAATATCATGTTGATAAGATGCATCATCATGGAGGTGGCGTTACCTATTATTATACCCTCCTTGAGAAAAGTTTTTTTTCCTGTGAAGCAGGAATTGCGGCAGGATTCTGGGAGCAGATTTGGGATAGAAGTAGGAAAATATCTAACGATAAAGGTGATTACGAATATTCCTTTTACAATATGTACAGGTTTTTTGGTGGACCTAAAGTGAAAATTCAATTTGGTGTTAATCCTGTTTATGTGGTGTTTCAATATACGCTTTTTTTAGGGAAAGTTACAAGGTGTGAAATTATGTATGATATCTACAATAACTCCGATGTTTATGATCGTAATAAAACAGGATTTTTTCTAAGAAATAGTGTTAATTGTATGATATGGCTCGAGTTATAGAAGGTATGATATGAGAAGAATGTATGGTATAACACTAATCTTTTTGTTTTTTTCAACTACTGAGGCTGACACACTAAATATTGCCGTGAATGATAGTACATTTACAACATCAAAGCAATCAAATATTACCGGTTCTGGTTATAATGCAAATGATGGAACATTAGAATGCTCCTTGGATCAATCTTTAAGGAATGCAAAAAAATTTGGTGCCATAGGAACCTTTTTACATTTCAGTGGATTTTTTTTAGAGGGAGTTGGTATCTCCCTTTTATATAATACAAAATATAAAGGGTCGGCTGGTAATATCGCACTTTCTATGATAATCGTCGGTTCGACATTGGATATATTCAGCCCTATTTTCTCTGTTGTTGGTGCATCACGACTGGAAAAAACGATAGAGCAGGAATATCAGGATTATTTCCACCGTAATCTCAGTGGATTTAACTATAAATTAAGCTGGCTCATGGAAGGAGGTGCTGTTGGATGTACCTTATTAAGTATCCTTACCCAGAGAAGAAGTTCAATGTCTAATAACAATAGTCCTTTCCCACTTATTTTTACAATATTTTCGATTGGTTTTTCAATCGGTGGAGAGGTAACCAGAGCGATCTCTGCAATTCATCCTATACTTTATGCTAGAAAAGCTGAACGGTATAAAGGTGTTTATGGAATGTCTGTGACAATACAACCAATTTGTCAATTAGATGGTGCCGCTGGTTTAGCATTGGTTTTTTCTTTGAACTCACGATAGAAAAAAATCAGATTACACTATTTTTCTGGTATGATTTCAGTACAGAAACTTGAAGATTAAATCCATGCATCTCCCTATACTACTCCAATTCCCTCCTTTTTCTCAAATCTCTGTTGAGGATTCCTTTACCATTCACAGTCTGAAATTAGGAGGCTCACGAGCATACCTTCTCGAAACGAATGAGGGCCTTTTATTGATTGATGCCGGGTATCCCGGGAATGAAAAAAAGGTTATTAACTATATGCGGAAACTGGGACGGTCCGATCTCAAACTCATTTTCCTTACCCATGGCCATTTCGATCATTATGGCTGTGCAGCAGCGCTCAAGCGCCTGACCGGAGCACAAATCGCTATACACCGGGCTGATTCTGCAGCACTGGCTAATGGCGAGACTCCTCTTGGACAGGTGAGAAGCTGGGCCAGGATCAGTGCGGCAATTCTTCCGCTTGCTGCCCGAATCTGGAACATCCAAGGTGTCACCCCTGATACATTACTGGAGGATGAAGATTTAATTGAGGGGCTCGGTGTAAAGATACAGGTAATGCATACTCCGGGGCATACACCAGGTTCGTGCTGCCTGATTGTTAATGATACTATTGCATTCGTGGGAGATTTAATAGCAACACGGCCTGTTGTTTTTGTCCAGAAGTATTATGCTCATGATTGGGAAGGTGTGTCTCAGAGTCTGCAGAAGTTAAAAGATATCGGGCCTGCGCGGATTTATTGCGGGCATGGGAGCCGTGTTTTGAACAAGGAACAGTTAGATCGTCTTAAAGCGACAGTAAAAAAGTAATCAATCAATTTAATTTTTATGTAGCCGTTCACGGGTTCAGGGTTGAAATCCAAAATTGTATGATTGCGGATTGTGGAATGCTGATTGGGGATTGGGGATTGAAAAAATCCAAAATCCAAAATTAAAAAATGTTTACAAACTCA
>CBDVBE010000093.1:0-17301 GCA_965372145.1 uncultured bacterium
AATTTAAGCGCTTCAATGGAAAGGTGAAAATATATAATAATCTATGCAACGCTCTAAAAAACAAGAACTTGGCTATACTTTAATAGAAGTTGTCATTACTATGACTGTCGCTTTAATTCTAGCAACATCTATCACCTTTTCTTTGCGAAATTTTATGATCGAAAGGAGTTTGGAAAAAGAGGCGGTTAATTTCTGGAAAACATTGTGCACCCTGCGTGCCAGAGCTATGAAATATGATATGTACCACTTCGTGGACTTTGAAGAAGGATTTAATTCATACACAATCTGGAAAAATAATGCTGAAACACTTGATGGTAACGAAGAGCCAGTCCCGAATCCTTTCCTCGCTGAAATTGAATACGGAATACCGGTCCCGGCACCAACATCGGGTCCGGATGGTACAGTGGCACTGGCAGCCGCGATAGAAGGGGATTGGGCTGCCAATGATATGATTATAAAAAATGACGATCTTGGTACGATTAACGATGGGCGCATCTGCCTGTCATGGGCGCGAATGCCGAAAATCGGGTACTGTATTCAGCTTAAAGCGGGAACGCAGAACATAAAACTCTTTAAATGGAACGGGGCATCCTGGATAGAGATGTAAATGCAGAATATTTTTATTCCTGTACAGAACATTGTCACTTTATTATAAAATAAACACACACAAAAACCCTCTTCATGCGCGGGGTTTGTTATGGCACAGCAGAAAAGACATTCCGGGTTCTCATTTGTCGAAGTCATGATCTCCATGGTGATACTGGCTCTGGTTACCCTTGTAATCGGTGTGGTCCTGACAACATCAACCAAAATACACAAGGCCTCCTTTTCCTCTGATGAAGCATACGCGATTGCCCGTGAGAAACTGGCGGAATTTCAGGAGCCTGACACGGAGGTACCAAAAGACGGGAGTGAACCAGTCCTGAGGGCGAGTGTTCAATATATGGTGAACTGGGATATTAAAGAAGAGACAGGTAAACCAAATAAGGCTAAAATATGGGTGACTTGGGACAACGGTAATCGACAGATAGAGATATTTGGTTTTATTGAGGCTCCCATAGAATCGTGCCCTGTGATCAATCCCAACAATCCCTTTAATACTATCGCACTATCACACAACCAGGTTCAGATAAACAGCAGTGCCTATACATTAGTCGGAGAATTTTCCGTAACCGATGATCCGGATAATGGTGACCTGCATGACTTTGAGATATATCCTGCTACCGGTTTTGGACACAATCACGAGTTCTATATAAGTGGTGATAATTTATACACCAAGGTAGATATTACCACCACTGATAGCCGGAGTATCCAGGTTAAAGCTACAGACTGTGGCAATAATACAAACACTGCAGTCTTTAACATTACTATCACCACCGGAGCGCCTAATCAGGCGCCAACCGGAATTACACTATCACCCGATAAAATTACCGAAAAGAAACCTGCCGACACTGAAGTCGGGACCTTTACTACACAGGATATTAATGCCGGGGATACTCACGATTACACTCTTGTGGCAGGAACAGGCGACACAGATAATGGCGATTTTCAGATTACCGGGGATAAACTAGAAGCCAAAGCAACATTTAATTATGAGGCGCCCAAACATTCCTGCTCTATCAGGGTAAAAACCACTGAAAATTATACAGCTGATCAGTTTACGAAGGAGGTAGCAATCACTATTGATGTTGTCGACACAAACGATGCACCGGCAATCCCAACCGATCCTACTATAGCTTTTACACCGATTACTACGGACCAGACAAACAATTCCGGTGACCTTGTTACAAAGCTAGTCGGGACAGCAATTACAGATGAAGACGCCGATGCTATTGAAGGTATTGCTATTCGAGAAAAACTCTCCTCAACCGGCACCTGGCAGTTTTTAATAAACGGGGGATCGAGCTGGTCGGATATCGGAACGGTAGCTCTTAAAAGCGCACTTGTGCTGAGACCGGAGGATATGGTACGATTTATTCCAAATGGAGTTCCGGGAAGTACCCCTTATATATGCTACTATGCATGGGATCAACAGGATGGGGCAAGTCAGGGAACCAAAGTAGATGTTTCCACACAGGGTGGATCAACTGCTTATTCTACAAATGATGATTATTGCTACATTACTGTTACTCAAGCAAACCGTGCCCCGGTCCTCTCACCGTTTGGGCCCAATCTGACTTCTATTATGGTTAATCAAACCAATACTATTGGAGACTTGGTTTCCTCCATCGTGGGTGCTTCAATAACAGACGCTGATGGCGATCCTGAAGGTATAGCAATTTATTATCAAAATGATCAGAACGGGACGTGGCAGTATTATATCGGCTCGGGCTGGAATGCTTTCTCCACAGTTGCAACAACAAGTGCACTGCTGCTCAGATCATCTGATAAGGTCCGCTTTGTACCGAATGGCTCTACGGTTCCCAGCTCAGACCCGATCTTCAGATACTATGCCTGGGATCGGAGCTCAGACAATGTTGGTGATAGGGTGGATGTGACTACCAGAGATGGCGGTACAGCTTTCAGTACAGACAATGACGAGGCATCAATTACCGTTACCGCAGACCCTTGTTTTGGAGTTGCAACATGGGATGCAGGGACAGTTGATCCATCTAACGGTGACAGGTTCGTTCATGCAGGATATCTATGGGAAGCAAAAAATAATCCAGGCGTATGGGAAACACCTCCGACAACTCCGGCATCAAATTGGTTCTGGATATACGTTGATTCATGCAATTAATTACAATCGTTAAGGATTATTACATGGTAGAGAAGTACCAATTAATCTGTGTAAGAAAAAGGGGAATGAATTCTCATGGTTATACGCTGGTCGAATTAATTCTCTACTCGGTAATCGCTCTCATTGTTGTGGGATTTTCCCTTTCTTTGATTCGTACTACCTCGAAGAGTTACACCCGTGACAGGCGCAAATCCCGCATGCAGACAGAAGGCCGGAATGCCGTGCTCATGATGGCACGGGAGATTGTAAATACCGGGTTTAAGACCTATCTCGATGAGGATGAAGGCGTCTATACCCAGACAACTGTGGGTAATACAACAACAGGGGATGTGTATCCGGGCAGTGGTGAATCTGCCGATGATAAAATGTCATCGTTTACATCCACACCGGGAGCTATCTATGACGAACTTGAGATTATAAAAATCACCCTTGATAATAACGGCGAGCATGATGAAACACAGCGTATACGGTACTACATGTCCGGCACTACGTTAATGCGGGGCTTGCGGTTGTTCAGCGGTGGATGGGGCGGGGAGTCACCCATGGAGATAGCGAACAATGTGGAGGCGCTGCAGTTTCGATTCAGCACGGACAATAACAGCTGGACCGATGATCCGGAAGATTCCAAAAAGGATGTTGTGGCTATTCAGATTCATTTGCTGATACGAACCAGTAAAGAGGTTGCAATGAAGGTCAATAAAACCTATACACTGGGTGATGTAACAATAATCCCTCCAACCGATGAGCGTTATCTGCATCGGTTGTATGTAGAAACAGTGGAGGTGGTGAATAATGGTACTTAAAAAGTATTTCAATGCGGCAATTCTTCGAATACTGAGAAAGAATTGCGGCGGGTTTGCGTTGCTCTATGTAATGGGCGCCCTGCTTATAGTAACATTCCTCGGTTCCGCCCTGATAAATATTTCACAAAAGGATGTGGTCTCTGCCACGGACTATTCAGCCATGACAACCGCGGCAATCTCGGCAAAATCAAGTATGCAGGCATGCGAGGCAATGTTTGAACATCAACCCCAGGATGTTGTCGATAAACTGAATAATTATCTGGATGCCGGATATACTGCGGCTGACAAGGAGTGGCTGCAGGGTTCTGATGATAATCCCGTAGTACTTGACAATCAGCAAAAATATTGTGTAAAAATTACAGGATTTGACAAGAATGATTATGTTATTCAGCTTGAGGGGACCGGATTGGGAAAAGGAGGGAGTAAAAAAAAGGTTACCGGGATATATGACCTCGGGGGAATTGATTTCATAACAGAGACCTATTACACCGGAACGCTGGACAGGGTCGTATATTTTGAAGGGAATATTTCAATCCAGGCGCCAATCACGATTGACGGAGACTTTTATTCAAATCAAGACATGATGTTTACTGACTGGTCAACCGGGTGCGTTTTTCAGGGATCATTTATGTGTATGGGTGATGCAGAAATCCGTGGTCAACAAACATTCAATGATGTCGCCTATTTTGGTGGTGATGTAATGATAAGACAGGGTGGTGTCGCGCCGGGAACCGGAAGCATCTTTAATGACAGATCCGGTTTTGAGCAGGCTTTAACCAGGAATGCCTCTGATGTTGGCGCATTTATTGAAATGCAAAATGACACCTATCTTAAAGGTACGACCCCCTATCAGGTAATAAATGATTTGCATGGAAACACCTATTTCCATGATGGCAGTGTAACTCACGGAAATATCGTGAATGGTAACCCGACGCTTCAAGCAACAATGAATGTACCGGCCTCATTAGGACTTACTGCCCCGGCAGCACCCCAGTTTAACGCCAGTGCTATTCCCGGCTCCATAATGTATACGTTAGTCCATTTAGAGCATTACAGCGCCAGTGATTTTCATGATTTCTGGCAGGATGCTTCTAATAATGGCAAGCTTTGGAATTCCTACGTTGTGTGTAAAACGGATGCTGGTGCTGATGTAACTATAAAGAGAGGCTCCAGTACATTTCAGGATAGTATCATTATTTTAAATGATGGAGCGTTATCTGTCACAGGTGTTCCCAGTGATATCGGCTGGCCCAATTGCGCACTAACTTCAGTGACGATAATATACAACACCGGTGATTTGAACTGGGGTCAGAATATTGGTTATAATGATACGTTCAGGGGCTACATTTTTAATGATCCGTCAAGCAACACATTCTTTGTCGGTCAAGCAGCCTCAGTTAAATTAAATCGTGTAGTTGGAGGGATACATGATATGAATACAACAAATGGGCTTGATTGGCATCCGGATGATGCGCACCATGTCACTAATCTTGAGATGGATGGTACTCTTTTCATTGCGCTTAGCGGTATAGGTCTGGCCGGCACCGGTGGTGTTGTAGTAAATGAGACGACTACTCTGGAGTTTACTGAAGCACAATTAAGCCATACCAGATTGGGCCTATGCTTTTAATCATAGATTAACACGGGAAAACGTATTATCACTACTTTTGGGTAATTATAGATATGTTCCTCTTGAGTATGGATACCTGTGCCGGTTGCATGTTGAAACTATGGAGGTGGCGAACAATGGAACACAAAAAAATTTTCCACCCAATAATCCATTGGATACCGAGAAAAGATTGCCACGGCTTTGCCCTGCTCTATGTTATGGGCGCCCTGCTTATAGTAACATTCCTCGGTTCCGCCCTTATAAACATTTCGCAAAAGGATGTGGTTTCCGCCACCGACTATTCTGCCATGACAACCGCCGCAATCTCGGCAAAATCAGCCATGCAGGCAAGTGTGGCTAAAATAGAGTTTCAATCCAGTGATGTGCTGAATATCCTGAATAACTATCTTGACGCTGGTTATTCCGGGGCAGACAAGGGGTGGCTCGTTGGAGATGCTAATACTTATGTAACGTTGGATAATCAGCAGAAATACAGGGTAAAAATTCTCGGTTTAGATAAGACCAACCATACCATTCAGTTAGCGGGAACTGGTGTGGGAAAGGGGAACAGTAAGAAAAATGTTTTCGGGATTTATGAACTGGATGGTATACAATTTAAAACTATTACCACTCCCGGAAATGAACACGCACTCTTTCTTGGGACAGGAGGCACGAACACCTTTAACACAAGTATATCTGTTGAAGGTGATATTTTTGTTGGAGATGATGCGATATTTTATGGCGATGCTAGTGGTACCACATTCAACGGGAGATTTATAACCCCAAAGAATACAACGAAAACAATAAGAATGGATGGTGATTATACCTTTAAAGATGTTGCCTATTTTGGTACAAATCTAGACTTATATAGCTATGCCGGCGACCTTACGATGAGACTCGAAAAGGAATCCGGCTTCGAAGGACTGGTTAATTTTATTGGACCTCATCAGCTTGACATGTACGGTAATACCTATTTTAATAATAACTTTTCAGGGGATTTTGGTCTTAAAGCAAATCTTAATGAAAATGATTTTCACCATGATGGCGATGTTACTAATCCCACTCAATGGATATCAAATTATAATGATATTCTTGACGATGGGTCAAATATTGATATACCGGATGAACTGGGAATAAGTACAGCTACAGCACCACTCACACCGGGTTTTATAGAAGGAGTAATAACTCCCACATCAGATATCTACAGTTGGAATGCTCTTAGAAACACAAGTATTGGCGGCTATCAGTGTTCCTATTGGGATGGTATAGATGGAGAACTGGCAAATAATATATATGATAAAGCAGGAACCGATGGCAAGAGGTGGAATGGTTTTGCTGTGGTTAAAATTGAATCGGGAGTGACAATGAGTTTGCGCGGCGCAAGTGAAACATTTACCGGAAATATAATTTTTATTGTTGAGGGCAAGATGGCGGTCCAGGTTGGCGGTGGGATATATAGATCCGGAGATCCTTCATGTACTGTAATTTATGTTAAGAATGGTGGAACTGCGGTATTAGGCGGTTGGCCAAGCGCATATCCATTCAGGGGCTATATTTACAATACTACTGGTGGCACTCTGACTATGGGGCAATCCGGTTATGAGGTATATGATATCGTTGGTGCCATTCATAACGTGGCAACCAGCGGAGGTTTCCAATGGTATCCCAATCCCGGTATTACCGGTATCAAGTATGATCAGGCGTTGATGAGTACATTATCATCTTTTGGTTTAGTTACTAATGTTTTTGCCGGTACTACCACAAATACAAACACCCTGGAATTAGTCACTCCCGGGGGTGCCATTGATGCTATCCA
Source organism: uncultured bacterium (assembly GCA_965372145.1). Taxonomy (GTDB): domain Bacteria; phylum Fibrobacterota; class Chitinivibrionia; order Chitinivibrionales; family JANQEN01; genus CBDVBE01. The sequence goes on from CBDVBE010000093.1 coordinate 6,969, forward strand.
GCTTGGTTTGTGTTTTTAATTTCAAAAAATAATCGTCATTTATTGCAAGAGGTTTCACAGGATTGTGGGACCTTTTTTTATTTCTATTATGGGAAAAGATTTTTAATGATTTTTTGATAATACAGAAATAAGGGACGCAGAAATAAGGGACGGGGTTACGTTATTGCGTCATTTTTCTTGCCTGCTTTGTCACTAACAGGTTACCTTTTTCAACCGCTTCAGTTGCCGTGCAGTGCCGAATACATGTGACTAAATAATCAGGCACTATATATGAAAAACATACCAAGCACTTCTATTGTCCAGCAGCAAATCAGCCATCCGGCATCACATCTATTCTCATATTTTCGCAAAATTAAAACCGTCCCTTTTATCCAAAGTAAAAAAAAATCAACAATCTTCACTTTTCAGTTGTAAATATACAAAACGTGTAGTATATTAATTGCCTTTTTTCCAGATAGTAAAGGTTGAACTAATGACTGAAAGTACGTATTGCGTTAAAATATAAAACCATCATCATCACACACATTTTCTATAAAGGAACATACAATTTTATGGGAACGTGGTATAAACACAATCGATTCTTACAAAAACTGGGGCAGTTTAAACGGCTTGAACAGATGGGGCTGGACACCATGGCAACCGGTGCCTATTCTGCTGATTACACCCTGTGGAAAATGCTCCAGAACAGGCAGGTGGGCGGATTTAAATTCGAACGCCGGCAGAGGATCCTCGGCAACATTGTTAGTTTCTATTGTAAAGATGCTAAACTCGCAGTTGATCTCGAACATGTGGGACACCAGATCAGACAAAAAGAGGAGATTGAGAGCGATCGGCTTCTCGGAAAAGCAGGTATAAGGGTACTGCGGTTTCACCGTGAAGCAGTTCTGGAGAGGCCTAATAGTGTGAAGAATTCAATACTTGAAGAGCTGTCTGAGGTGAAAATGCATAAGTGATTGAAATCAAATTGGTTGTAAATGCCCACAAATTTTTAAACTAAACTAAGCGATTCTATGTGGGAAAAGAGTGTGTCAGGCTTGCCGGTATTGTCTTCCATATACAACATCTTGCGTCTGGATTACAACATCTTGTATCCTCTTAATTATTACCTGTATCCCCGCTTAACTTTTTCTTCGGATTTCTGTATTTAGTCTCACAGTCTATATATAGTGGCATACAAATTGCGATTATTATATCGGGTTTTGCATGGACAGTATAAGAGCCGGATAAAACAATTGACGCAGTACTACTTTGGAGCAACATGAACAGTGATGGAATCACAATTGAAACAACACGTTTCCTGAAAAGGTGAATAAAGTTAACGGAGAACATCAAGTAAAAAGTGTAATAAAACTAATACCTTACACACCACCTTTTAAGAGCATTTAAGCGGCACAGACACAGGAGGAGGGATGTACCCACCGGTTTCAGATCAACAAAAAGTCTTTTTAACTCAGTTAAGCGGTTTGATACGGCTTAATAATGTGTCACCTATATATGGTAATATATGCCTGTTACTGCGTAATTATTGCCGGAAAAATTACAGTGTATTATGAAATCCTATTCACACAGCATAAAAAATATTTTCATTATGGGAACTTTTACTGTATTGATGCTCTGTGGTTTTGCTGCTCCGGCTGATGACCCGGCAGATTATGCAAAAAAACAGAAACAGGAGATCGCTGCATATCAAAAGCAGCAGGAAATGGGTATAAAAACGCAGAAACAGGAATTTATCCAATACCTTGCAAAGTCACGATCAGCATTTGACACCTGGAATACCCGTCGAAAAAAGGAACTCGCTGCATTTAAAAAAGAGATACGGAAAATCTGGGGTAATTATATAGAGCCGACCAATAAACGCTGGGTGGAGTATAGCAGAGACAGGCAGTCAGTGTGTGCTGTTGATTTTGAAAAAAACAGTGCTTACGTGGCAGTTGTGGTCGATACCGATGCAACAAATGAACAGATTACCCAAAAGATAACCGGCGCCGTGACACGGACACTCTTCAGCCGCGGTTCCAGCCATTCAAAACCGGTAGCGGTCGATAAGGCTGAACAGCGGCTCGCCAAACCTATACTCGATGAGCAGATAATTGATATGACGGGTGTTGTTATCACCGTTGACCGGGTCAGCGATTTTGCGAAAGGTCTGGTAGGTATGGCGAAAAAAACACCGGTTAAACCGGCGGTACCAGGCAAAACTCCGGCGACTATGAAGGTTGAAGTCAGTCTCAAACTCGCTCCCGATAACCTCCGGAAGCGCATTCAACAGTTCCTCCCCCATATCGAAAAATTCTGCGAAAAGTATGATATCAATAAGGCTCGTGTGCTGGCGACAATACATACAGAGTCACACTTCAATCCCATGGCGGTCTCCAGCGCCAAGGCAATCGGCCTCATGCAGCTCGTTCCCATATACGGCGGAGCAGAAGCATACGAATACGTGTATGGCACCAAGTCGATCCCCCGTGAAGAGTATTTGTATGATCCGGAAAAGAATATCGAGCTGGGATGCGCATATATCTACCTTCTCAAGAATCGCTATTTCCCATCGGTAAAGGACACAGCCAGCCGGCAGTTCTGTACCATTTCAGGGTATAATACCGGCCCGCGAAATGTGGCCTATGCTTTTACCGGTGCCAGAAATTTAAACAATGCAATACCGGCAATAAACAGAATAAAAAGTGCACAACAGGTATATGACCATTTAATTATTCATCTGCCCTATTCGGAAACACGGCACTACCTTGCAGAGGTCGCGGAGCGGATAAAGTTGTATCAACAATAACTCGGTTATTCTCGCTCCCCTCTCTGACAAGCGAATCTGCCAGTGGCAGATGCTTTCGCGAGGGGTCGTGGGTGAGGTTATGATTTTTAAAAGACAACTACAAAACAGTATTCTTCTTTTCGCAGCACTGGCACTCACCAACTGCTCATCCCTCACTATGCAGCGCAGCAGCACTGTTCCGGCATGGGTAACAAACCACCCCATTTCACGTTCATATTTCATAGGCGTCGGCAGTGCAAAGATTGAGGATGATCTGCATGCAGCTCAGAAACTGGCCCGCAACAGGGCGCTTCAGGATATTGCTGAGCAGATACAGGTCTCCATTGTCTCCGATGTCCGGATGTCGGCGCAGTGCAGGATAATAAACAATAATACCCGGAGTGACAACACCTATAAGGAGCGTATCGCGGCGTTTTCTCAGGCGGTTGTCTGCGGCTGGGAAGAGACCAGAACGTACCATGCGGCCAACGGCTATTTCTGGAGCAAAGTTATCCTCAGTAAAAAGAAATATCACGAACAGGTAAACCGGAAGGTCACCAATGCAATAGAGAAACTGTGTGACATCATCCGTTACGCACAGGAAGGGACTGCGCAATTCAGAATCCAGGAGCTGTACAAAGGATTTGAGATTATCGATGATTTCTTCGGCACACCATTACAGGCACGCATGAACGGCCGGGAGGTGCTTCTGAGCAATGAACTCCGCCGAACAATAAGCCGCCTGCTGGGAAGTATTGAGATCAAGCCGGTGGTCACGGAAATTTCCCTTGCTGCCAAGCAATCCATTCCGCAGACTCTCGGGGTGTATGTATACTGCAACGGTATCGTAGATAAGTCGCTCCCCGTTGTATGGTCCGCCTCGCACAACAGGGTGCTGTTAAAAACAGCGCCTATGCACGATGATGGTATGCGTCCTGTTTTCATTGCGTCCCTGCCACCCTCTTCAGCCCGGGTAATTGTCACCGCCACACCCGACTTCAAGAAACTGGCATATGATCTTATCCGCAGAAAATTTACACTGCCGTCAGGATCATTTACAATCCGGCGGCAGAAAGCAGCCGTGTATATCAACACAGCCAATCCATTCTGCCAATCTCTCGGTGAAACACTTGAAGACAGAGCAGCTATAACCCTGGTAACCGATAAAAACGATGCTGAGTTTATTCTGACATCAGACTTGATACAGCATGCCAACATTGTCCTTAAAAACAGTATCTATCAGGCCGATGCGGATCTTGCAATTATACTTCTGGCAACAAACGGTACACCGGTGCTAACATATAATCAGACAATACAGACGTGTGACGGTATTTCCGCTGATCGCGCGTTGAACAATACAGAGAAATATGCACTTGAAGTTGCGGTAAAACAGGTGGAACGGGTTTTTTAACAAAGATAGTGTATTTCTATATTTGCAGGTATTTAAAATCGTCCTCGTCCTCGTGCTCCTCCTCGTCCTCGTCCTCGGCTCTATATTTCTTTTTTCGAAGGACGAGGACAGACACGAGGACGAGGACGAGAACGAGAACGAGGACGAGAACGAGAACGAGCACGAAGATAAGGACTGGACGATAATTGGTATGAAAAGCATTCTCTTACTTCTCTTTCTGTTACCATCACCACCCGAAGGGGCACAGGAGACGCTTTACACTATAGAGTCCTTCACGCCTGCTACCCGTTCAATTCCGGCCGCAGGCAATACCATTATCGAGCCCCATGTCAGTGATACCCTTGCCCGGATCGAAGAGATGCCGGAGCTCATTCCCGCAGAAATTGTTCTCCGCCGCCGGTTCAGTCCTCAGGAATACGGGCTCTACCTCGGCAAACGGCATAAAGGATCATACGCGACCCTCTCCGCGTTTGCGCCGCCACAGGGACTATCTCCTAAAGATTTTATCAATAAAAAACTATACATGCAGGAAACCGACAATCCCAATATGGATATGACCAATGTCTATTTCGATAATGAAATGATCTATGTTGAGAATGCCGCGAAAATCTATTACCGGGATCAGGAATGGCACATGATTCCGCTCCTGGACCAAACACAGACGGCCCTGACCATTACCTCTTTTCCCGACAGTGCATCCGTGACTGTTGACGGTGTCGAATACGGTGAGACTCCTGTCACACTCAGCAACCTTCGCTCCTCCTTTGTTATTGTAACGGTTCGAAAAAAGGGCTTTTATCAGGCCGAGTCATTTATCCACCTGGAGGATAGTGGGGCAGTTACGAAGAAGTTTATACTCCCCGAGATGATCTCCCCGACCGAGGGAACTTACCTGAACCCCTATTCCTATACCTTTGAATACGCAGGAAGTGTTGATGACCTTGACATACAGATAGAACGGCTGAAGAAAAAAATCGCCTGGCAGAATTCAAAGAATGAGGAAGAGGTCATCCGGTACGAGAAGGTGTATCCTCCCTTTAAACCGCAGGGTGAATTTGAAAAAACCGATGATTTTCTCCAGCGGCAAGAGCTGTATGAGGAGGAAAAAAAAAGCGGTAAGCTGGCACTGAAGGCCCTGGGAGACCCCAAGGTGCATAAACTTGAAGGTGAACTGATGAAACTAACCCTGTATCGTGCTGAAATTGAGTACCGGCTGTACCACCGCTACTTTTCAACTAATGTGATACATCTCAACCGGTATGAGCCGGATATGGAATATTTTCCGGTTGATATCAGGGTACATGACGGCGGGCATAATTTCGTCTTTACCGGTATTGTAGAGATTCCTCTGGCAATAGCGCGCGATTTCAAGGAGAACCTGCCATTGGGGCGGCTGAAGCTCTCCTATCGCAACCGTATTTTCAAACAGGGTGAACAGGGAACCACGACCAGAATCCTCTACGAGTACATCAGGTTAAGCGTACTCTTCCGCGGGAGTGAATATACACTGGAAGGCAAGTGCAGCTTTCCGGGGCAGGCAATTGAATCGGATACCCTTGCCCGTCTTCCTGATAAAACCGGAGAAGAAAAGGCAGCGAAGGAGAAGTAATGGTACGGGATTACTTGAGAACCATTATCCAACGAATGACAGCACCGTTTTGTGCCGGCTTGCTGGTGCTGGTGCTTACTGCCTGCCGGGTACATGCCTCATTCACCGATGATATGGAAACCCTGGCGATGTATCTGGCGCAAACCCTCCAATGCTCTCCGCAAACCTCGTTACATATGACGACAATTCCCGAAGACAAATCATATATGCTCTCACTGATGCCTGTGTATAAAGCTATAGCGGAGCATCTCAAACCGTATGTACAGGAGGTCAGGTTTCATTCTTTCCGCGGTGAGGAGAACGCCATTCTTCGCTCGATGATCCTTTCAGGCAGCAGGGAATACGCGCCCATGCGCCTGCATGAGCGGCAGGTTGATTCGCTTATCCTCACCGGATCTTACTTTCTGCTTGATGGTTGCCCGGATAAAATCAATGTCGTCATTTCGGTTATCAACCTGCGGGCTGAGACTATTTTCCAAAGTAATGAGTATACCATTTCCCGGGAGGACTCTTCACCGGCGTTGAAAAGGGTGGTATTCTCAAAACTGCGCAATGAGAATGCGTTCGCAGAGGTTTCGTACCGTGGACGTATTATAAAAAAACTGGACAATCTCTTTAACAGCCCCAACAACAACCTGCTCACCTATCCGGCAGAATACCGGTTTGAACAGCGCCACCCCTATGCAATGCAGTGGCAGATTGATGTCTTCAAAGAGACGGTTTCCCTGAAATATGCGATCAGCCTTTCCCGTTCATCATCAAATACTATTATTGTCGAGCCCACCGGCACGGTCGTCTTTGTGCGTGATGCCTGGGAGCGGCAGGTGGATAATTGCATTGACGGCGAGCCGTTGCTTCCGGCTGATTTTGTCGAAGAGTATGACTCGCTTTATTATCTGTACACATCGAACGGGAACGCTCCGGTCTCCGTGGAGAAGAAACAGTATGCGACAGATGCCGAGAAAAAAATCCGCGATCGGATCTATGAAACATTTACCACCTATTACCCGAAGCTTTTTACCCCGTTGAATTATAAGATGCTGGATAAAATATTCGCGGACAAGGACCATCCCTCTATACTCGTTGGCGCGAAAATGGTTTCCGACCCGCGTGTCGGGCGGGAAATTGTGGCCTATACATGGCACACGAAAAAGAGCTGGCTTGAGGGACTGCTTACAGCCAAACTCCAGCGCCGGCGCACCTTTGCTGTCAATACGGAGGTCATGGGTGTATTCAATGACAATCTTGACCCGAACCGCTACTGGGCAGTCATTCTTCAAAAGTGGAAAACAAAAGACCGGTTCGGCAACGTGGTGTATCAGGACGACGGCTTTCTTATTGTCAACTTTGATTTCCGGTCCGATCAGACGCTGAAAGAGTTTAAAATTCACTACCGGCTCTGGTTTTATAACTATCAGTATGATGATATCGAGCTTAATATCAGGCGGCATGAGAAACTGGTTACCGACCTTGATTGTCACTTCATGCGCGGCTTGAGCGGTATTGATATGGATCTGAAAACCGCCATGCGGGATTTCATTATCTCGAAAGTGAAAGGAGTGAAAGTAACTCATGAATTAAAAGAGTCTGAATTGCACGCAGAGAAAAAGTAATCAGATGGTAACGCACCATTTTTTAACCATAATAGACATGGTTGGAAAGGAGGGTTAAAAAATTGACAAACAGCACAAAAACCATTACAGTCACCTATTCATTAAAAAGTACAATTAAAACAAAAGGAGGCAGATATGCCTAACGTTACAAAAATATCAGATGTTATACGGACCATTTTCAGGGGGATCATTGTTGTCACCGTTTCTTTCACCTTGATGAACTGTGCTAGTGCGAAACCCGGTACCGGCTATGTCGAAGACACACCGGACGATATACAGAAACTCATTAAAAAAGAATTCTCAGAAGCTGTCTATGCTGTTGGAACCGCAACCGGTCCGGATGAAGGCACCGCGACCCGTAAAGCAACCCTTCAGGCACGTGCGGAAATTGCCCGCGAATTCAAATCGCAGATTGACGTGTTGCAGAAGAGCTATGAAGAGTCGATTAACGACAAAGCTGTGCAAGAGTACCAGCAGGCAACCGAGATTTTTGCCACCCTTGAAGTGGTAGGTTCAAAAATTGCCAAGTCCATGGTGCGCGAGGAGAAAGATGGTACCTTTTCAGCAAAGGTACTGGTCGTGTTGTCCGCAGAACAGCTTAAAGCGCTTATGGATGAAAAAATGCAGGCATATACCTCGTTTAAAGCATCAAAAGCCTATAAAGAACTGGAAGAGCGGGTTGAGCGGGAGAGAACTCCGGCAGAAGCGGAATAACCGGTAAAGATTTGTGGTAATCGTTGACTGGTACGATTGTGTCGTTTCCAGCAGCAGATCCGGGCTGGTTGGTAAGGACGGGGACGATCACACGATCAACGCCTTTTTCATTGTCAGTATCTGTAACCCGCAGACTGCATATATAGCTCTGGACAGTTGCAGGTACATAAATTATTGTATCCCCGAATGATGTTACTCTGGAGATATTAAAAAGAACTGCCGATTCTTTCAGTAATCAGCGGGACTTGAAGAATTCAATTTCAGATGTCCGATTTTCAAACAGGATGTATATTTCTTTATAAATAGTAACGGAGGGAAATATGAAACGATTGCCCATTGGAAAACAGGTGTATCGGGATCTGATTGAGGGGAATTTTGTTTATGTTGATAAAACCCCGTTTCTTGTGGAGCTGGCAGACAGCGGTATAGCGACATTTCTTTCCCGTCCCCGCCGTTTCGGGAAAAGCCTGACGGTTAATACGTTTAAAGAGATGTTTATTGGCAGTCGCGAACTGTTTAAAGGAACATTTGCCTACACTAACTGGGATTTTACCAGAACCAGTCCGGTTATAAAACTGGATATGAGTGTCGTTCTTTCTGCGGACAAAAAAGAATTCAACATAAGCCTTGTCTCTCTTTTAAACAGTAATGCTGCTGAATATGGTGCTAAATTAAAGGAAAACGAGTTTCCGGCAGTTGCCTTCAGAGAGCTTATTTTAGAATTGTCACATCAGCACGGAAAAGCGGTCGTTCTAATAGATGAATACGATGCGCCAATTCTCGACTCGCTCGGTAAGCCAATCCTGCCTGAAATCAAGGAGTTTCTCCGCAGTTTTTACAAAGTACTGAAGGAGCAGGAGGAGAACATCAGGTTTGTTTTTATTACCGGTATTTCAAAGTTTTCGAAGGTTGGGGTATTTTCAGCGCTTAATAATCTTGTGGACATTACCCTTGATGAACGCTATGCAGCAATAACAGGGTATTCAAAAGAGGAGATTGACGCATATTTCGCCGATCACTGCGCCAGTGTTATGAAGCATCATAAACTTACTAAAAATGTTTTCGATTATGAAATGAAATACTATTACAATGGCTATTCCTGGGATGGAAACACCTTTTTATATAACCCATTTTCCATACTGCGTTTTTTAGATAGTCATCAGTTTGCTCCTTACTGGATAGAAACGGGTTCACCCTCTTTTATGTTGTATTATGCAGAAACAAAACGGCTTGATTTTGATACTCTTGAAGGTAAAATCGCTGACTTTTCATTTTTATCCCAGAAGGATATTGATGAATCCTCGCCGGAGAGTTTTTTGATGCAGGCTGGATACCTTACTATAAAGGAGCGAAACCCTCTGGGTTATTATGTGCTCGATTTCCCAAATTTTGAAGTGAAGCATGCATTTACCAGTTTACTGTTAAACGCATCATACAAAATTGAACCCGGTGAAGTAACGGAAGTAAAGGTCGCCATGCTTAACAGCCTTGAAGCAAATGATACCAATACATTTTTAGAGCAGATAAAAGTCATCTATTCTTCAGTGCCGGCCGTCTATTTTCAAGGCAACGGCAACGAATATTTCTACTCATCAATACTTTATATGTATCTCACCGCTGCAGGATTTAATGTGACTGCTGAAAAATATTCAAACAAGGGGCGCATGGATATTACCCTCTTCTGGAAAAAAGAGCGGGTGTATGTCATTGAACTAAAATCTGATTCTGCATCCCATGCCTTAAAGCAGATTCGGGAGAAAAATTACGGCGGCCAGTTTGCAAATAGAAAAGTGGTCCTGGTGGGACTCAAGAGTGATTTTGAGGAAAGAAATATTGTTGAGTGGCTTGTTGAGTAACGGGTGCTCAAATTTTCAAACTCAACCTGAGTAAGTTAAAACCATTGTAACCGTTCACGGGTTCAAGTCCGCAGAACGGAAAGAAATTACCTTCAAATTTTACCCGACATTGAGTATATTTGAATTGCATAACCAAGGCAGAGTGTTACGTACTTAAATAAGGAAGTTCCTATGCGTAAGCATCGTATACTATGTTGCTTATTTTCTGTGTTTATTATTCCTTTAACAGTCCTGCTTTCATTGTCATGTGAAGATGTGCCTGAAATATCCACCCGATGCGATCTCAAAGCTTCCTATTTTTTTGTTAATACCTGAATTTTTCACTACAAACAGGAATTTTTGTTTTGAAATAATAAAAACCAT
>CBDVBE010000094.1:0-17229 GCA_965372145.1 uncultured bacterium
TAATGATATTGTCGAAGAGTTTGTCTCAGATTACCGGACTGTTTTCGGTGATCAGCTTGTTTGTGTAATTATGTACGGCAGCGCCGTTACTCATGAATATAAACCGGGAGTATCTGATATTAATATTGCGGTGGTGCTGGAGGATAATTCAATCGCACAGATCGGAAAAAGTCTTGCACTCCAGAAGAAATGGCATAAAAGGGGAGTGGCAACACCATTTTACATGACGGTGCGGTATATCCGTTCATCATGTGATACCTATCCAATTGAGTACCTCGATATGCGCTCCAATTATCGAGTATTGTACGGCGACGATGTACTGCAGCAGCTTGAGCTTACCCAGGAACATATCCGCCTGCAGTGTGAACGGGAATTGCGGGGAGCAGCAATTCACCTTCGTCGGTCATTTGTACAGTGTGTCGGCAATAATAAATTGCTCTCAGAGCTGCTTTCCGTTTCTATCAGGCGTTTGCTGCCTGTTTTTAAGGGACTCCTTGTTTTAAAAGGAAAATCTATTCCAAAATCCAAGAGCGAAATAATTGCCACTGTTGAGGATGTCTATAGTCTCGGTGCATCAGCACTATCAAATATATTTAACTCGATACATAAGAAAATGAGCCGGGAGTTTGATACACTTTTTGATCAGTATGCAAATAATATTGATACATTAATTGAAGCAGTTGATACATTCACGCAGAAGGAGAGTTAATATGAAAAAAAATACAAAGACACTTTTAATTATTCTTGGTATAATTATACTTGTCATATTTGTTCTTTATAGCAACATAAAAGGAATGTATAACCGCCTTGTTCTTTTAGATGAAGGAGTTACTGCTGCATGGGCACAGGTTGAAAATCAGTTGCAGAGGCGGTTCGATTTAATTCCGAATTTAGTAAATACGGTAAAAGGGTATGCCGAACATGAAAAGGAGGTACTGACTGCAGTAACGAATGCACGTTCCCGGGTGGGTTCAGCTCAGACAATTCCGGATAAGATGGGTGCCAACCGACAATTGACCTCTGCACTGGGGAGATTGCTGGTTGTCATGGAAAATTATCCTAATTTAAAAGCTGATCAGAATTTCCTCGCACTGCAATCGCAACTGGAAGGAACTGAAAATCGTATTGCTGTTGAAAGACGCCGGTACAATGAAGCGACTCGCGTGTATAACACTTCGGTGAGACAATTTCCAAATACCATATTTGCCAATATGTTTGGATTCGAAAGAAAACCGCTTTTTGAAGCTGATGAAGCTGCGCAAAAAGTTCCGGAAGTAAAATTTTAGCATTAAGGATTACTAGTACATTATGGGAAACGACAACCTATTATTCGCGCGTATACTGGAACTTATTCCCGGTAGTGTTATAGTAACAACTATCGATGGTTATATTACCTAAATCAATGCAAGTTCAAAAAAACGCCTCGGTTTCGAAAAGGATGAACTGGCTTCAGCCTCTATTGAGGATTTGATTATTGAAGTCGAAATGAAGGGGGGATGGGAATATATCAGAAGTGTCATTCTTCATGATAACAGGAATTATTCAGGTGAAACACATCTTGTCTGTAAAGATAAAAGTACCATTATCTGCAATACAAATGGTTTCTGTGTTTATGACGAGAAGAATGAACCGGAAGAAATTGTGCTGGTGTTTCGTGATATTACAGAAGAGAAGCGGATTGCGGAGGAACTTGAAAAAAAGAACTTGGAGATGGCTAAAATCAACTCCGAATTGCTCCGGTCAAATCAGGAGTTGAAACGGGTCAGTGAAGTAAAAACAAAATTTCTAAGTATTGCATCGCATGAATTAAAAACACCGCTTACTTCCATCAAAGGATACTCTGAGATAATTATTGATAATATGAAAGATAAAACTGAAGCCAGTGTATATTCCATGATTGAAAGTATCGATCGTGCGGCGGACCGGCTGCATGATGTGATCAACAATATGCTGGATGTGACGCGGATAGAGCAAAAAAGATTGCGGTTGAAACCGGAAACCATGAGTTTAAATGAGACAGCAACTGAATGTATCGATGAATTATCTCAATTCGCCACACGCAGACATATAATATTCAAATGTGATTTTGCCGAGTACCGCCCCTCGTTTTATGGTGACAAGATGCGTATGCACCAGGTATTTACCAATCTTTTCAGTAATGCCATCAAATTTTCACCGGATAACTCATCCGTGGAAGTTGTGATTGATGTTGATAAAGAGGAACGGTTTCATATTATTGTTACTGATCATGGTATCGGTATTAATGCTGACGAACTGGATAAAATATTCGATCCTTTTTATGAGATCGCCAGTACCTCTCGACACAGCACAGATTCGGCAAAATTCATGGGTGGCGGTACCGGATTGGGGCTTTCAATCGTCAGAGGTGTTGTAGAACGGCATGGTGGAGTTATATGGGCCGAAAGCGAAGGGGCGCGGAAAGGAGAGTTCCTTGGTAGCCAATTTCATATCCTGCTGCCGGTGCGATCGCGAATCAAGTGGGATGATGACGAAACGCAGATAATCAAGTTAAACCGAATTATGGAATCGCCGGTAAAATTACCCAAAGAGGTTCCTGAGGAAACTAAAGAAACGGTACTCGTAATCGATGATGATCCGGAAGCTGTCGAAATTACCCGTATGATTCTTCAACAATTTTTTACTATTCTCACCGCAGAAACAGGTGAAGAAGGCCTGAAAATGGCATTTGAGAAAAAACCCTCACTCATTCTACTCGATCTGTATTTACCCGGACTTGATGGGTCCCTGGTTTGCCGTATCCTCAGAACGCAGGAAGAAACAAAGGATATCCCGATATCCTTCTTTACCGCCGCAACACAGAATGAAGAAATGGAACGTTGTTATGCCAGCGGTGCTGATGATTTTATCGTAAAACCGTTTAATGGTAAAGAAATGCTCGAAAAGGTGATGCGGCTTATTTCGTTAAAATATGAGAAAGAACGTTTGCATAAGGAAAAAGCTCGGAAGGAAAAATTGATGCAATAACGCACAGCATTTTCTCAGGTATAGTGCGCACATCTGATATTGGCAACGATGCAGTACGATTGCCATATAGTCAACTCGCCTTGAAATTTGTACCGTTTTCCTGTACAATATAAGATAGACCACACACTCATAATGTAAAAGCCTGATCTTTCCATAGTGCGAGGAGAGGGTAATGTCTATTATTCGAAGAAATTATCAACGCATTCCATTAAACATACCGGTAACCATTATAATCAATGATCGTACCCTGCATGAGGCAGTGTGTAAAAATATCAGCATGGGAGGGATGTGTATTTCCGTTGAAGATACTTCGGTAGACAAACATGAAAATGGAAAAGTCGAATTGAATTACCATTGTGAAGAGGAGATAATACAATTTAAAGGTGAGTTTGCAATCAAATGGCTACTTGGGGAGGAAAATAATCACTGTGAGTTTGGACTGCAATTTACCTATTATGATCCGTCAAATTCAACAAATCTGGCGAGAATAGTATTAACTCAATTAAATTCAGAGAAATCGTGTACTCAGGCATAATAGTTAAAATAGACTTCTCCAATCCTGCCGCTGGACTGTGCTGTATGATATTCTGAGTACCCTTCAACACGATTACCTGCAATTACCTCTTTTGAATTATCCTCTTCTAAATCAATTGTTTCAATACCATAATCATCTAATGATTTCAGTTCGTTTGCTTCACTGTACCCGTTCTGATTACGGTCCTGCCATATGCGCAGTGAAGAGAATACAGAATCGTTCCTGTCAATGGTTCCGTTTTTATCAGAATCAAATTTCGCCAATTCTTCAAACCCGTCTGCAGCGCCATGTTGGTCGCCAAATAGTTCTTTACCGCTGTCAATAACGCCATTACCGTTTCGGTCGTACACAAGCAGGCCGTCGTCAGGGGAAACCCATGAGACCTGTTCGGTTTTCCCGTCTCCGGTAATATCAAATGAAACACCTTCACCCCTGCGAACATCGGTCAATTCAATGCCATTTCCGTTCAAATCGATTACAAGAGGCTCAGCTTCTTCCACCCGGATTTCAGATTGCTCAATGCGGAGGTATGCAACACGTTCGTACGTGAATTCAAATTGTTCAGATTCATTTTCAAACACCAGGTGGGCATATTCCTCATTGTAAAGTTCAACTGCCCGGGCTGAAATAATTACTGAATCGTTCTCTTTTCCCTTACGCGAAGGCTCTTCCTCCCTTTTTTCCTTCTGTGAAAACAATTCCTCGATTAACTGTTTCTGCATCTGCAACTTTGGTTCTGTAATCAAATCAGAAACATCATCATCTTTTTCATCATCATTCGTATACGCATAAACAGAAAGACCGGTAAAAGGCTGGATAGTCTGCGGCAACAGAGATAATTCGGAAAGTGCAGAAAGTGCCATAAATGTACTTTTTAATTGAAAATTTGTGAGAATAATTATTTATTAGTATTGTCGGCAATTTTAAGTAAAACCTGAAGTGAAAACACAGGTTTTATTTGAGGGTTTGGATAAGAATTCACTTTATATTTATAAGGAACTTTTTTCCTGTGGCAAAGGAAACTACTGCCATTTATTTAATAATGAGTATATTTTTACCGAATATTCGACTTGATAAAGCAAATTAAGTAACATCTGTAACAAGTTATATTACAACAGGTTAAACATTGCTGAATGACACTTTTCATCTATATGGCACAACCCTTGCTGAATTTACCAGTGTGTCGTGCACCTTTATAAAAGGATTTTTATTATGAACCTAAAGCTCAAAGACATAATCACAATCGCGATTATTTCGGTGGTTACGTTCCCGCTGCTCTATTTTGTCATGCTTTTTGCAACGGGGAATGCACGTATTGAATTTACCAGTAAAAAACCGGGGTTCATTGAGAACAGGCAGAAAATGAAATACCTGAAACATTCAAACCGCCGTGACTCACTTATGCTTATACAATCTCAGGCGTATATTGCATCAGAAAAGGAACGGGTTGAAGTTGAGAAGAAACTGCAGCAGCTGGAAAAACAGCAGGAGCGTATCAATATGCTTACCCAGGAACTTGAGCGGACACGCCAGGACCTCGTGATGGAACGTGAGAAATTTGAAAAACTGGTCGCAAAGAGTGATGAATTTGAAATGAAGAGGATTAAACAGCTTGCCAAGGTATATGGCGCCATGCGGGCGAATGAGGCAGCACAGATTCTTGAAACCCTGGATGATAATCTGCTTATCAAAATCATTAATGCAATCAGCGATGACAGGCAGAAGGCTAAAATAATGGCAGGATTATCTAAGAGTAAAGCAGCGAGGATCAGCAAGAAAATGGGAAGATCAATCGGTAATAATGGATAAAGATGAAATTGGAAATTGGAAATTGGGAAAAATATAAAACTTTCCAATTTCAGCGTTATGTAAACGCTTTCATAAATTTAAACCCTTTAACCGTACAGAAAGGAGGTGAGAAAAAAATGAAGGCTGATATGCGAATCGTAGATCTTTTAAACGTCAAAAGGCGAATACCTGATAAGAAGAAAGTTGAGGATGTAATGAAAAAAGAAAGTGATGCTCTTTATAAAAAGGATTCTTCATTATCAGTGTATGATTCCCCTTATGATGCCGAGAATGCTACCTTTAAGGAAACTCTGGAATCTGCCGCATATGTCAAGGATGAGAATAAAACACAAACAGAGAAAGTGAAAAACGTTTCATCTAAGGATGGGAAATGCAGCGGTAAGCAGCAGAAGACGGAAGAGCGTTCGAAATGGCAGAATGTTATTGCCGGCGAAACTGCCGAGAGGAAAGTGTCCGGCAGTGATACAACTTCTACAAAGCAGGCAGTAGCAATTATTGAAGAAGTATTGGAAGCTGTTTCTAAGAAGCTTCACCTGAATATCGATTTCACGAATGGATTGAGTGATCTCGATCTGATTACTCCTTCTGAAGCTATCCTCGAACAATTTTCCGAGATATTCTTTGCATTGCAGGGCATTCGCCAACTGCTTGAACAGGCAGCAGAGCATAATGTGGCACTTGATATAAAGGGAGTTGTCATTGAGCCGCAGGAGGCGGCTGTGCTGGAACAGACACTCCGTCTTGAAATATTCCGCCTGCAATTAGCCATGGAGGCGCTCGGTGTAGCAGGAGAAGTATCTCGCGCCGTTGCAGAAAAGATGCAGATACCGGTCAAGGATGCCGGTATTCCGCTGGCAACAGACCCATCGTCCCTTTCGATGCCCGACAATCAGCTCCAACAGCTGCTTGGTAATTTAGTGGAGTCGGAAGAGGATCAGATAGCATCTGTTATAGCACGTATCGCAGCGGTAGCAAAAGAGAAGAGCCTTGAAGAGCGTTTGGCTGTTCTTATTAAAGAGCAGAATCCTGATGAAAAGCAGGTAGCACTGAAAGTCACTGACGTGAAGTCGGAAAAGCCCGGTGCACCTGATCCCGGTACTTTCAATTCACAGATTCTACGGCGTTTGCTGAAAATTGATGATGGTGGACAGCAGTTTGCAGGAGAAGGGAAGCCTGATACCGATGCAAAGGCTGATAAACCGCAGTTTGTTAACCTGACGCTTGATATGGCAGGGAAACAAAATTTCCAATCATTTAATCAGCAAATGTTGAATTTGTCGCAATCTGTTGAGAATGCTGAGCAGGTAGCGGGGATGGAGACAGGGATCCGTGGTGACAGCAATACAGTCGATATGGTACCTAAACTGCCTACGATGCCTTATAGAACTATTGAAGAGTCAGTTATATTGCAGGTATCACAGCGGCTCTCTAATGCTGTTAAAAACGGAATGCATGAAATTCGTCTTCTCCTGAGACCTGAGACACTCGGTAATGTGCGTATGACTATCCAGATGGAAGGGGATATAGTCATGGCACGTATTAATGTTGAAAATCAACAGGTTAAGCAGATCATTGAAAGTAATTTACAAAGTCTTAAGGATTCACTCGAAGAGCAGAATCTTCAAGCAGGAGCTTTTGATGTGAATGTAAATCAGGGTTCTGAAGGGGATGCGCAGGAAGCTGCTTCCCTTGGAAAAAATAATCGAATCGCAGAAAATGCTGATGAAGTCACTCAGGATGGCAGTGACGGTAAAACAATAGACGCAGGTACAGAGACAGGACGTCGTTTCGGATCTAATACTGTAGAATATTTTGCCTGATAAAGGAGGTGAAGAAGTCTATGAGTGGAATAACTAGTGGAATAGAAAATTTGATTATGCAGGGCACTGAACCATATTCAGTTTCTGCGCCTATCAATAGTGACGGTACACTGGATACGGCTTCTTCTATGGCAAAGGGTAATGCTGATTCAAATTTGTTTGTTTCTGAAGAGGGACTTGGGAAGATGGATTTTCTCAAGCTTCTTATGACCCAGCTTCAGTTTCAGGATCCATTCGAGCCTATGGGAAATTCTGAATTTTTATCCCAGCTTGCTCAGTTCAGTGCTTTGGAAGGCACAGCGAATATTGAGCAGGCAATCAGTGGTATGAATGACTCGTATCAGGATTCCCTGAATATCCAAAGTTTCAGTGCACTGTCGATAACCAATGCTTCAGCCGTGTCGCTTATCGGCAAGCATATCCGTATCGGTGAATCGACCGTGAAATACTCGGGTATTCCGGGAGAAGATGAAGATATATGCGTACATTTGGGGAATAATGATACGGCGACGGTAAAGATACTTGATGACAATGGTGAAACGATCAAGACCTTTACTGCCGGGGGCAAGGATGCCGAAAATTCAGTTAATCTTACCTGGGATGGAAAGAATGACGAAGGTGAATATGTGCAGGCTGGTACCTACTACCTGTATGTTGAAGGTCAGGAGACAGACGCAGCATTATACTGCTATATAGAAGACGTGGTACTGGGTGTTCGGTACACAACTGACGGCCCGATGATTAAAATAGGTGGGAAAGAGCTGCCCCTTGGTAATATCCTTGATATTTCCATGGCAGTATCGGATACATCGATTAATTCCGGCCAGATGAATACGAACACGCTGTCATTACTTGGTAAAACCGTCAAATATCAGAAATCCGAATTAACATTAACGCCATCGGATGGCGACTATATGAATTTCAATGTTAATTTAGCCGGTTTCGAGTCTGCTATCGTTGAAATAAAAGATGCGGATGGCAATGTTGTTTATTCCATGAAAGTGGAAGCTGAAAACGGCAACACTGCGCAGGGGACATTGATGTGTACTGATTTCAATCAGAATGGCCCGTACACAGTGAGTTTAGCCGGAAATACCTCAGCCTTCTTTTACGATGAAGGAGTGGTTGAAGGTATCAGCACTATTGATGGTATTACCAAAATAAAAGTAAATGGTTTAACGGTATCCGTGTCAGAGATCTTTGAGATTTCTAATACGACACTGAACAGTTAATTAAGTCAGGAGGACAACAGGATGAATGTGAATAGTATTAAGCAGGTAATCCAAAAAGACACAGGAAGTGTCCATGCTCGGAATGCGATAGATGCATACCGGTCCGGGAGTGTTGATTTTTCCCGGCTGATGCATAAAAAGGTCGGTGCGCTGAAGTTTTCAGCTCACGCACAGACACGCATGAAGAGCAGGAATATTGCTTTAACAAATGAGATGATGTCAAAACTCGATAAAGCAGTCTCAGGAGCTGCTGAAAAAGGCTCAAAAGATACACTGGTGCTGCTTTCTGATTTGGCATTTATCGTAAATATTCCTAATAAAACAGTAGTTACGGCCATGGAAGGAGAGAGTATTAAGGATAATGTGTTTACGAACATTGACAGTACGGTAATCGCATAATACTATAAACCGGACTGTTCCGTTACACAACGGAGCGGAGGTTTTTAGCCGCTGAACGACTGAAGCGGCTGCGAATAAAGCGATTTTCGTGCGGAATTAAGGAGCACTGTTATGTTACGCTCACTGTATAGTAGCATAAGTGGACTGCGGAATCACCAGATCAGACTGGATGTGACCGCAAACAACATCGCGAATGTCAACACCGTAGGCTTCAAATCCGGTCGTGTCACCTTTGAGGAGGCAATGGCGCAGTTATTAAAAGGCTCAAGCCGCCCCCCGGGTAATTCCGGTGGAACCAATCCGATGCAGATTGGCCTGGGCATGTCCGTTGGCTCTATCGATACGATATTGACGCAGGGTAACCTGCAGGCAACCGGTCAGATAACCGACCTGGCTATTGAAGGTCGCGCTTATTTTACCTATTCAAATGGTGAAGGCCGTTTTTACAGCAGAAATGGTGCGTTGCAGATGGATTCAACCGGAAGACTGGTCTGTCCGACAAACGGATTTATCCTGCAGGGTATGATGGCTGCTAATGACGGTACCTATCCGGCTGGAACAGCGATAGGGGATATCCGTATCCCTTACGGCGAAAAAGCACCGGCTAATGCAACCTCTGAAGTTGGGTTTGCAAGTAACCTGGACTCGGACTCCGAAGGACTGGGTACCGTGATGCATACAAACCGGTTTTTACACGTCGGCGAAATGGCCGACCTTCTTATGGACCTGTTTGACGAGAATGGAAACGATATCGGTATACGTGCGGGGGATCAGCTAACCTTCAGTTGTATTGACGGCAATAATCCGGGAACGACACTTACCAATGTACCACCATTTACCGTAGCAGCGACCAGTACCGTTGCAAATCTTGAAGCCGCTTTGGAATTGTTTCTTAATAATGCCGGTATTATAGATACAAACGGTTTTGTTGATGTTGCATACGATACAACAACCGGTGATATGGTAGTTGACTTATCTGCTTGTGGCGGGACATGTACCGTTAATAATCTGACCATAAGAAGTGACAGGCCTACCTCAGCGCCGTATGTTGCAAACCTGTTTTCATGGGGACCTTCAATAACTACCGTTTCAGGAGTGAACAGTTCTATCGGCCTGGTACGGGCACCGGCAGACTCTAACGACTATCTCGTGAATGTATTTGATGCTGCAGGGAATGCGCTCGGTCTTGAAGATGACGGCGGCCTTGCCGATGTTATTACTATCAATGGTGCGGTCGGCGGAAACACTATAACGCCATATACCTTATTATTTGATTCTGATATAGCGGGTGGAACTGCAACCACAATGCAAGACGTGCTCATTGCTATTCAAGCAGCGTTTAATCTTCCGGATACTGACGGTACTTACGCAAATAAACCGTCAGTACAGCTGAATCCGTCACCTGAAAACGGCGGT
The DNA here is from genome assembly GCA_965372145.1 of uncultured bacterium. Lineage (GTDB taxonomy): Bacteria > Fibrobacterota > Chitinivibrionia > Chitinivibrionales > JANQEN01 > CBDVBE01. The sequence continues at coordinate 10,218 of CBDVBE010000094.1, forward strand.
GATGCCCGTATCCCTGAAGGTGCGATTGTGGTTCGTGGACAACCCGGACTGGCTTTTGCCCTTTCAAATGTGTCGGCTTCAGCGACAAATGCTGACCAGGACAATACAGCCCCGACCCGGTTTGTTGCAAACATGATCATGACTGAAATTCAGTCTGCACGTGATTATGGGCAACATTCAACATCTATTACCATATATGACGAATCCGGTGATGCGCATGTTATGACCACTACGTTCACCCATTCGGGGACACCTGCTGAGTGGCTCTGGGAGATTACTCTCGCCGGTGATGAGCAGATAGTCGGCGGCAATACAGGCCGGCTTTATTTCGGTCAGGACGGTTCAGTTTCCGCAATGACCTTTGATGACGGCACTACTGCATTCAGTTTCGATCCGATGAACGGGTCGAATATTGTCACAGTACGCCTTGATGTCGGCGGTCCCGGTGATTTTACCGGTATTACCCAGTTCCGCGCGCCAATGACCACTGCCGCGCGTGAACAGGATGGTTATCCAATGGGTAAATTGTCGGAAATTTCCATAGATGAATTTGGAGACATCAGTGGTGTTTATACCAATGGTGTTAATAAATCGTTGGCAAGAATCTATGTTGCTGAATTCAATAATCCGGCCGGACTTCTGAAACTGGGTGACAGCATGTATATACAATCCAATAATTCAGGAGAGGGTGTTTTGCTGAGACCTGGTGTCGGTTCTTCTGCTAAGATTAAACCGGGCGCGTTGGAAATGTCTAATGTTGAATTAGCAGAGGAATTTACTACAATGATAACCACGCAGAGAGGATATCAGGCGAATGCAAGGGTTATTACAACCAGTGATGAAATGCTGCAGGAGTTGGTGCAGCTTGTTCGGTAGTACTTATGCAATATCGAGGATGTATGCATAATATTATCACAACATATTGTGTTTTTTCTGTGGAGACAGTAAAAATCTGTCTCCGCAGAAATATTAATTGACCTTTAAATACTTATATGGTAGTTTTAGACTATATAGTGTTTGATAAAGTAAAGTTCTTTAAGGAGTTACAAGAAAAATGATCGCATTGCAGCGTTTGAATGGACAATCATTTGTATTAAATGCTGATTTAATTGAAACACTCGAATCAACACCTGATACAATTATTAAGTTAACTACGGGAAAAACCCTTATTGCTCTTAATAAGGTTGAAGACATTGTAAGAAAAGCAGTGAAATATAAACAACTCTGTCACCAATCGATTCAGGTGGTGCATCGCGATAAAGAAGACAACGCAGAACAGCAAAAGTAGTAAATAAATTAATCGAGAAAAAAATAATTATCTATAAAATGCAACCATAAAAAAAGAAGAGAAAAAATATGGATATTGCAACAATTGGCGGACTCGTTGCAGCTTATGTACTAATCATGTTAGGAATGAAACTTGAGAATCTTGCTGCATTTATAGACGTGCCTTCATTACAGATTGTTATTGGAGGAACCATTGCAGTTATCTTTGTGGCACATCCTTTAAATAAGGTGCTTGGTGTAGTCGGAATTCTTAAAAATGCATTTCTGGTAAAAATACATACTCCCGCGAATATAATAAAACAGCTTGTAGGATTTGCGGAACAGGCACGAAGAGAGGGGATACTCGCACTTGAAGCACGTGCACAGGAGATAGATGATAATTTTTTGAAAAAAGGCATCCAGCTTGCAGTGGATGGCACTGAGCCTGACCTTATTAAAGACATTTTAAGCACTGAGATAATGTTTATTGAAGCGCGTCATAAATTCGGATCTGATATGTTTGAACTGGCAGGATCACTGGCCCCTGCATTTGGTATGATAGGTACCCTGATCGGTCTTATTCTCATGCTGGGCAACATGAGTGATCCGGATAGTATTGGTCCGAACATGGCTGTCGCGCTGGTAACAACCATGTATGGCTCTATAATGGCAAATACATTCTGTATTCCCATTGCCGCTAAACTGAAGAATTACTCAAAAGATGAGATACTGGTAAAGGAGCTGATGCTTGAGGGTATCATGTCACTCCAGTCAGGAGACAATCCGCGTATTGTTGAACAGAAATTGACAGCTTTTATTGAACCTGGGCAGAGAGCCGGTGCAATGAAAGAAGAAGGTAAATAATAGATACTCACTGGAAAGTATATAGATAAAGAAGAATAGAAATGGCAAGGCAAAAAAAACAGGAAGAGAAAAAAGCGGGCGCACCGGAGTATATGCTCACTTACGGTGATATGATGACGTTACTCTTATGCTTCTTTGTAATGCTGCTTGCAATGTCAACCATTGATCCGAATCGGTTTATGGTTGCCGCTTCTTCATTTCAGAATGCTTTCAGTGGGGTACTGAAGGAGTTTCCGACAATACCGATTCATAAAAATATCCTTGTTCCACGGATGGGTGGCGATGAGCAGAACAAGCGAATGGCAATTGAGGCAGTGCGTCAGCTCCAGGAATCAATTAAAAAGGAAGAGCTTGATGAATCTATTAAAGTAAAAGTGACGGATAAGGGTATTGCAATTAAAGTAGCCGATCCGATCGGATTTGATATCGGAAAAGCTGATATCAAACCTGAATTCGCAGGATTACTGGCTGAGGTTATACAGATTGTTAACACAAAAATGCCGGAGAGTGAGATACGTGTTGAAGGACATACCGATAATATACCGATTCATACGCGGGAATTCCCGTCAAACTGGGAACTCTCAGCGGCACGCGCATTACAGGTGGTTAAATTTATCTTTACAAACGGTGGGATTGATCCTGCAAAGCTTAGCGCTGTCGGGTATGGTGAATATCGACCGATTGCACCGAACGATACTGAAATGAACCGTCAGAAGAACAGGCGGATTGAAATATATGTAGAATATATAACTAAAGGGGCTCAATAATCGTAGCCGTTCACGGCTTGAAATTAGGGATTGGAAATTATAAACGAAAGATAGGAAGTTCACTTCCAACTTGAATTATACACTTTTTGTGTAGAAATTAGGAAAAACATAAAAATATTAAATAGTACAAAAGCATGAATACCAAATTTCTAATTTCAAGTTTCCCCTTCGACAAGCTCAGGACGTCGCAATTTCAGCGTTCTGTGAACGCTTCCCAATAATCCTTAAAAAGAAATTCAGCAAAAAACTGTTAAAACACTTAACAGAGAGGAAGACATGGCAGAAGAAAACGAAAAAAAACAGGAAGAGCAGAAAGAACAGGAAAAGGCCGGTGTAGGAAAATCCCGCAGTAATATGCCGATTATTGCAGGTATCATTGCCGGTGTTATTATCATTGAAGCCATTATGCTCTTTGTCTTCTTACGTATGACAAAACCTCCAAGCTCCGATGAGGTCGAAGCAAAAATGAAGTCTGATTCGTTAAAACAGACAACGGTTGAGCAAACAACTGTCGGCGCGATAATGGAAACGCCTATTGAAGCTGTAGTCAATATTGCCGAAACCGACGGTCTGAGGTTTCTAAAAGTGGTACTAATATTAGAATATGATGATAAAGAGTACAAAAATTTAGGCTTTGAGTTAGAACGACGGCAGCCAAAACTGAAAAATATGCTGATTGAACAGTTATCTGCAATGACGCTGGTGGAGGTAAATGATCCGGACGCGCAGGGTCAGATTCGAAAAGAATTTATGCGCACGACAAATAATTCTCTGCCGGTAAAAACCGGTCAGATCAGCAATGTGTATCTCAATGAATATATTGTGCAATAAAACAACCTAAGGACCTGGTGTGAGCGATATCCTTTCACAAGAAGAAGTTGATGCCCTGCTATCGGCTGTTTCCTCAGAAGGAGCAGAATCTGATCTCGGAGGACTGGTCAGCGGTATAGGAGAGGACGAAGAGAAAGAGGTTGATGAAAAGACGCTGTCGTTATATGACTTTCGTCGGCCGGACAGGGTGTCAAAGGATCAGATGCGTACCTTGCAGAATTTACATGAGGGATATGCACGACAATTCTCAACTACACTTACAAATTTTCTCAGAACGTTTGTTGAGATTGAGCTTGTCAGCGTTGACCAGTTGACGTTTTCCGAATTTGTCATGTCAATCTCGAATCCAAGTTGTATCTATGTATTTAAAATGGAACCGCTTGAAGGAAGCGCTATAGTGGAAATCAATCCTTCCCTGGTGTTTTTTATCATTGATCGTCTCTTCGGCGGACAGGGGAAACCGTCCGAACAAAACAGGGAGCTTACCCAGATAGAGCAAAATGTTATTCACAGAATTGTTGAACGTGGTTTAAGCGATCTTAAGGACGTCTGGGAACATATTGGAGTGTTCAGTCCAAGAATAGAAACATATGAGACCAATCCGCAGTTTGTACAGATTGCGCCTCCCGGCGAAACGGTCATTTTGATTTCACTGGAAGTACGCATGCAGAATGCATCCGGATTAATGAGCCTCTGTTTCCCCTATATGCTTCTTGACAGTGTAATTTCAAACCTTTCCGGGGAATCATGGATGTCTTCACAGAGTACCTCAACGAAAGAGACCCATGATCTGCTCGATCATGAAATTCGAGCGTTACAGGTACCTGTTACAGCAGTGATAGGACAAACCAGGATATCAATTCGCGATTTACTGCAACTTCAGCGCGGTGATATTTTGTGTCTCGATAAAAAAAAGGAAGACGATATTTTACTTCAAGTCGGTGGTAAAACAAAAATGGCAGGAAAAACCGGCCTTATAGGCAGGAAAAAGGCAATAGAAATAACTCGAGTTATCGAGAAGGAGGTGCCGGGTAGCGATGAGTGATTTCCTTTCTCAAGATCAAATAGATGGTTTGTTGTCGGATGATGGATCAGATGCGTTCGGTGTTTCGGATGTTAGCGACGAAACGGCTGATTCTGATGAGGCCGGTGATACCGGTCCGGATTATAATGCACTAAGTGCAGCATTTGAACTTTTCAATGAACAGGCAGGTACTGTTATTACTACAGTACTTAATCGTTCGATAAAGTTCTCTGTATCGCAGTGTGAAGCAATTGCCAGGGAAGCCATTGAAGGTGCTGTGACAGCTCCTGTCTTATCTATAACGCTTCCTTTTGATGGGCAGGTTACCGGTAATTGTACTGTTATTATGGGTACCAAAGAGGTAGCAATACTTTCCGATCTCATGATGATGGGTGATGGCAGTGCAGAGTACACAGAAGATCACAAGGATGCAATCGGTGAATTGTTTAATCAGATTATGGGAGCATTTACAACTGCTCTTGGCGAACACTGCGGTGGTTCGGTTTCTTCGGGTACAATTGAGGTATCTGAGTTTGACTTCTCAGAACCATCTGTTCCATTTGAAAATGCTGATATGGTGATTGAATCCATTAATATTGCTGATATCGGTGAATCAAAAATGGCTATTATTGTCTCACAGGAATCGAGTATGAAGCTGATGAATGCTTTCAAATCCGATGTGAGCATGGACTCGGGAGGGATGGGCGATGGAATAGGCCTCTCAGCATCCGAGGTAGACGATCTCACCCAGTTGTCAACAGACCTCGTTGATGGTGATGAAGATGGATTTCATGAAACTTCAATCGCTGATACCAGTGTACAGGCGCCTAAAGAAAATGTTCAAATGCTACTCGATGTTGAGATGGATGTGAGTATCGAACTTGGAAAAACAAACTTATCAATAAAGAGAATTCTTGAACTCGCACCAGGATCAATTGTTGAACTTGATCGTATGGCAGGAGAACCGGTTGATCTCATGGTTAATAACAAGGTCGTTGCCAAAGGTGAAGTCGTTGTTGTGGATGAGAGCTTCGGTATTCGTATCGTTTCACTGGTTTCAGCTGAGGAGCGGATAAAAAGTTTACGTTGATAGAGCATGGGTAACCGTTCACGGGTTTATGGTTTAGAGTTTAAATCTAAAATCCAAAATCAAAAATCTAAAATTAAAGAATGATATTAAAACGGGTAGTGATAAAAAAAGAATGGTCATCAATAGGGCGGGTATTTTTGCCCGCCTTATTATTATAAATATGAACATTTGTTATTTCTATTATATCAACCAATTACACGAGTAACTTAAGGTAGAATGAAAAGTATGAAAATATCCAGAGCGTTGTCAATGTTATGCATTATCAGCCTGATTTTTACTGCATTCACCTTTGCCCAAAAGGGCAAAACCGGTGATTTTGACATTAAAAAGGTTCATGAAGCGGTGAAAACAGGTATTGCTGATTCTGTGTCGCAGGAGAGTGCAGCCTTTCCCGGTGGTGATACGAGCGATAGCAGAAATGCGATTGCTGATAATTTTATGGTTGTTACCCTTCGAATTATTGGATATCTGGTTTTCATCACCCTTGTCATTGTGCTGGTTATCTGGTTTATCAAAAGGCTGGGACTGAGCGGTACGTCACGTATTGGCGGCGGTTCAATGGACCTGCTTGAGGCACTTCCGATCGGTCAGAACCGCTCACTTATTCTGGTTCGTGTAATGGATGCCGTGTATGTTCTCGCTCAATCATCACAGAATGTGACACTTATCGAAAAAATTGAAGGAGATAAAGCAGTAGAGCTTATTGCAACCACAAAAGGCGGAACATCCATAGTCCAGTTCAGGGATGTATTTAACAATTTCATAGGCAAGATTAAAAAGTCATCATAATGATGGAAAATGAAAAGCACAATACGGTAATGAGTACTTTGTTTAACATGCATAGAAAGGTGATTAAAAGACCTGCTTTGCAGTTCTGGGCGATAGTAACCGGGATTGTCACCTTTGCTTTCCCGTTATGTGCTCAGGTTATACCTAAAGTGACGGTTTCGGTAGCGGATGCACAGAAACCTGCTGATGTGGCAATTGCTTTACAGATACTTTTCCTGATTACCATTCTTGCAATTGCACCGTCGTTGCTTATCATGCTCACATCTTTCGTCAGGCTTATAATCGTATTTTCTTTTCTCCGTCGGGCTCTTGGTACGCAAACCATGCCTCCTGATCAGGTACTGGTCGGTCTCTCACTTTTTCTTACACTGTTTATCACCT
>CBDVBE010000095.1:0-17139 GCA_965372145.1 uncultured bacterium
ATGCCGAAAGAATTACAGCACCTGCTTGATATTGCCGGTAAAAACAAAATCACCACTATCTTTGTGCACCCGCAGTTTTCACAGAAAAGCGCTGAATTGATTGCCTCAAAAATTGGCGGTACTGTTATTTCTATCGATCCGCTGGCATATAATTGGCATACCAGTTTACTGGCGGTAACCCATGCCCTGGTGGGAAGATGAGTGAATTAGCAGTAGAAATACAAAATGTTTCCTTTGCATTATAAAAAATGCCACACCTGAAATCAGGTATGGCATTTATTTCATACCATAATAATTAATGTTTTTACTTCACTATTTCAAGTAATTCGACCTCGAAAACAAGCGTTGCATTTGGCGGGATGGAACCACCTGCGCCACGGTCGCCATAGGCAAGTTCCGGTGGGATAAAGAGTTTATATTTACTCCCGGTTTTCATAAGCTGCAGTGCTTCACTCCATCCCTTAATGACGCCGCCAACCTTAAATTCTGCCGGATCTCCACGTTTGATTGAGCTGTCAAATTCTGTCCCGTCAAGTAGTGTGCCCGCATAATGCACCTTCACTTTGTCTGATGCTGTTGGTTTTGGCCCGGTACCTTCCTTAAGTACTATATACTGGAGACCACTTTCTGTAGTGACCACCCCTTCCTTTGTCTTGTTTTGTGCAAGAAAAGTCTCACCTTCCTTTTTACTTGCATCACCCTTTACTTTCTGTTCTGCCATTTGCTGCTCCCGTAACTTTTTAAAATTATCGTTTTTAATAGTATTGGCTTCATCAGCGGTTAGCAAATTCCCGCTTCCTGCCAGGGTGTCTTTTATAGCCTGAAACAGGGAAGGGAGGTCAATTTTATCCTTCATCTGCTGCAAAGAGACACCGATTTCCAGACCGATGGCATAGCTGAATTTTTCCTGGTCAGTAGTTAATTTTTTTTTAGACGTTTCGGATTGTTTGGCACAGGAAAAGAGTGAGATAAAAAGTATAAGCGCGGCAGTAATTGCATAGAATTGTTTCATAAAAAAAATCCTTTCGGGAAAAAGAATGATTTTTTAATTGCAGCGGACACCTAATATACATTTATACAATTGTTGACACTGAAAAAGACATAGTTGTCGAAATCAATAATTATAAAGCAAAACACGGCATTGTACTTCCTGTATTCTGATTTCTGAACACTTTCTTTTTAACTATATTCCCGCTACCGATATCTCCCGGCTGATTTTCGGATCAGCTTTTAGAAAAATTATCGCTGCATCGTACAGTATGTCGAGATTCCGGGCGCCTTGAACAATGCGGTACAGCTCATGGCCAAAGAAGAAGTTTCGTGCAAAGTAGGTTGAGAATTCCTTAATACGTCCGATAGCTTTTTCAGGAGGAAAATCTTCACAGGTATAATGATAAAAGGTTTCCCATACTGCTGCATAGTTAATTGTCTCTTCCGAAAAAGTTTCAGTCTGTAGGGTAGTGAAGTGTTGAGAAAACAGGTTGAATATCCAGGGCTTGACAACGGCGATACGCCCGAGCATCAGCCCACTAAGAGCGGAGAAGAGATGTTTGTTTTGGGTTATCTGTGCCGGGGAGATAATATCCCCGTTCCCGATAAGGGGGATATCAGTCAGGTCAGCGATCCAGGAAAAAAGTTCCCATCGGGCGCGGCGCTTGAGTTTGTCTTTGCTGAAACGGGGGTGTAGAGTAATAGCATCGATTTTGTAACACTCAAAGATTTTCAGTCTCTCAATAAAGGTATCCTTCCAACGGTCGGATTCATGCCCCAACCTGCATTTAACCGAAAGGATACCGTCCCAGTACCTGCGAAGTGTCTCAAGGGTATTCTCCAACCGACGGGTATCGTGGAAAAGTGAGATCCCGGCACTGCGCTTGCGAATTTTGGGCGCCGGGCAGCCCAGGTTCAGGTCAATACCTGCCGGTTTAAGGGATGCAATTTTTTCTATAATTGCCGGAATGTCTTCATCACCACTTAGAAGCAGTTGATATATAACATTCCCTTCAGTTTCCCTCGATTTAGTAAAGGGTGAGGAAATTAGATCCTCGTGAAGAAGCGAATTGCCTGAGAGCATTTCAGTGAAGAGAGCGCCGTATCCTCCGAAATCTGCTATAAGCCTACGGAAAGCGGAGTGCGTAACCCCTGCCATTGGCGCCAGAAAGAGTGCCGGCTGAATCTTTCTACTGTTGAGAGTAATCTGTTCGAACATTTGAGGCTACAACCAGAAATAGGACCAGATATTTTTAAAAATGATACCGATTAACAAATAGGTACATGCAGTAATAAGGGCTGTGAAACTGTAAATCCGTGAGGTGTCGAACTCCGGTGCTATTGAACCGCTCTGTGTTAGTTGCCTTGAAATGGCTTTGGTGATAACCGTATAGGCAACTAAAAAGCCTATACAGGGAACGGTTACACTAAAGATGATCCAGGCAATCGCGAAAAGGAGCGGGAGCCTCCAGAACCAGAAAGTTGTTACCGTACCTAAAATAAGAAATCCGAAAATGAGATAGGTAAGCGGCTTTATAATAGTAAAAGTTTCCCGGAGGTGAAAGTCGGCGATGCGTGCCTGATGTTTAAATGCTTCAATCTCACTGGATTTGAAGATTGATTGCCCGTTTTCTTTGGATAAGTAGACTTCCAGCAGTTGGATGAGTTCTACAAGGTTGTCAATGAGAAAAGTAAGCCGCAGTTTTTTGGAGGATGTTTTAATGTAACCGAATCCGAACCCCAAGGGTATTTGTATAAAACGGAATGCAGTCACTTCTGAAAGTGGTATAACATGCATTTTAAAAGGATTCCGCTTGATAAGCTTATCTTCAGACAGGATATACAATGTGTCTCGTATAGTAATGAAAACAGTTCTGGTTAGATACAATATAAGAAGAAGTGTGAGACTCATATAGAATGCGAAACGAATAAGCTGTGCTTGAAATATGAGGAATGGCCCCTGAAGGAGATTGGGAATAAGCCAGCAAATAACGATACAAAGATATGAGAAAAAAACAAGTGTGTCTTTTACTAAAGAAATCGAAGGGTGAATTGAAAAATTTTTCGACATTGCATACCTTGAGATCAAAAAGAAAATTAATTATAGGGGATTATCAGCGTAAACAGAAAATATATACCGATTTGTTAAAAGAGTATTTTTTATACCTTTGGTTGCTAAATTCGCTATATTTTAATAGGGGAGCCAGGAATACCGCTCCGGTATTCAGGGGAGAAAAAAAATCAACTAATGGTTCTGGAGGTTTTTCAATGAAATTGGGGTTACCATTCTCTTTTTTGATCATATGTTTTTTTACTCTTCAAATCTATTCCCTGCCTGATACGCTTATTCATAATGGTATTGCAACATGGTATTATGATGCGAACGTTACTGAACCTGCATGCGGTTTTGTTTGGCCGTCAAACGGCTCATACTACTGCGCAATGAATACTCCGGATCTTCATACAAACGAAGATTCAGCCCTTGCATGTGGGGCCTATATTCATGTTGAAAGTGAAGAAAGTTCTATAGAATGTCCTGTTATTGACGAGTGCCCCTGGCCGCAGTGGTGTGATGACGAACAGGTTGATTTCAGTCCCTGGGCATTTATGGCACTGGTAGCTGATACTTCCGTTGGTGTGATCGATATTACCTGGTGGTATGTGCAAGGCCCGATGAACGATCCACTTAAGTACTATTTTCAAAAAGGATCAGATGAGTGGTGGTTATCCCTGCAGGTACGCAATCATAAACAGGCGATACAATCGCTTGAGATCAAAAGCGGCGGGTCTTCCTGGATTAAGCTGAAAAGAACCGGGTATAACTTCTTTATAGCAGATAATGGTGCGGGTAACGGGCCGTTTGATATTCGTCTGACCGCAACGACCGGTGAGGTTATTACCGATACCGGGATACCGCTGTCTGCTGATAACGAGGTTCAGGGTTCGAAGAACTTTACGGAAACATCGATAAAAGGTTCTGCAATGAAACAGGGATTTACCGGAATGGTGAATTCGAAAGGTGCAGAGAAAGTTTTTATGGCTTATGGCAGCCATTTTAAGATTCCAAGTGCCTGTTTCGGAAATTACAGTATATTAGAAATTTATTCTATCCAGGGAAAACTGATAATAAAAGTTCCTGTTGAAAAGTCACATATTGTGGAGATGCCGAAGAGGTTTGCGCAGAGTATGTTGGTTGTTAGAGCTTTAGGTCCTCTAAAATAGATATTTCTATTTCTCTGACCTGTATGGAAATGATGCTTTTTAGGTTATATTTGAGGTTGTTTTTTTTAATGTAATCCTTTGCAGTCCCGTTAGGGACAAAATATATATAGCAAAACAACCCTTCAAACAATCCTCAGTCCCTTAGGGATGAAATATTTATCTTAATATCTTTCAGAATGTATCTTTCATCATGGGGCACATTAAATCGCTTTAAAAAATACAAATACTCTATTTCATTCCTACGGAACTGGGTGTTGAGGTTGATATCTTAGGGCTATAAATATTCCGTCCCTAGCGGGACTAAGAGCGTGCAATAAAAAATTCTATATAAAACATTTATTTTATATATCAATCGGTATAAATATCTCCAATTAAACCTATAATTATTTATCTCCATATTCATCTCTATTGTTTTTTGAGCATATAATATCATGCACCACCGCAACCGAAATTTCCCGTTAGTATACGCAGGTTATCTACTTTTTTGTGTGAAAGATAATTTCAATTTTTGTGCCATTGATTTGAGATTCTTATCACGTGTCCAGAGGAAATTACTTTCAAGAAGGGCTGAGGCGAGAAGATGAATATCCACAAAGCCGATACCCTTACCAATGAGACGTTGTGATTCGATAAAAGTGAGGCATTCATCTAATTCAATAACTAGGGATATAGGCAGTGAATGTAATAATGATAAAATTTTTTTTCGATTCTTTATACCACCGCAGGCTAACTCTCCAATTATGAAAGGGTGAATTATCACCTCCCCTTCATTGAGGAGGTGTTCTAAACCGGGCATGCCCTCTCTGAAATGGGCAACCCAGACAGAAGTGTCAACCAGAACCATATATGCCTCGTCAGACCAATCTTCTTCTGGGGATATATTTTAATTTTTTTTCTGAGCCGCCAAGCCTGGCAAGTCGTTTTGCGCTTTCACGGGCAATAAGTGCTTCAAGACCCATTTTAACCAGAGAAGTTTTTATTCGAATCCCCGTAAGTTTTGAGGCTTTGTTTAGAATTTTGTCATCAATATTTAGTGTAGTTCTCATGCATATAAATATGCATCATTTATGCATATAATGCAAGATTATTTTTTCGATAAAAATTCATTTAAAAGTGTGACACCTTTATTCCCTTTGATTATTTCTAAGGTACTAAAGCTGTTAGGCTTGTTAGATTTTATACTTTTACTCCAGTACTCCAGTACTCCATCACTCCACTACTCTCCATTCTCTTTCCCCAATAAGATTCTTTCAGACATTGCGTTAATAATAAGGTACATATATTTTATATACATTATTCTATCTTTATGGAAAAAGTGTTGTTGTAACCCATTTTCAGAAAGATCTTTATGCCGTTGAGCAGTATGACCGGTTTTGGTCAGGCTGAAGTATCAACACCTTCCGGCGATTACCATATTGAAATACGCGGTGTGAACGGGCGTTACCTTGATATTCAGACCAGGATGCCGAAGAGTTTTCTTAACCTTGAAGCAAAGATCAAGAATGTTATTTCCTCTCACATCGCACGGGGTTCGGTAACCGTTAATATCTCATGGAATTATGCGGAGAGTGACGGGAAACTTGTCTGGAACAAGGATGCCGTTGATAATTACATGGCGATTTTTAAGGACATCCGGAAGCATTACAAGCTGAAGAATGAAGTAAGCCTGGCAAACCTTCTTTCATTCAGCGACTTTATTAAAAAAGAGAGTGTTGAATATCCGGATACAACTATCTGGCGGCATCTGAAGCCGGTGCTGGAGCATGCATTACAGGATTTTAAAACATCCCGTCAGAAAGAGGCTGCCTATATCGTTTCTGATCTGAAAAAAGTAGTTAAGCTCCTTATAAAGGCAGTGAACAGCATTGAACAGCGGGTGCCAATACGGCTCAAGAAGTATATAGTTGAACTTAAAAGAAGAGTCGAACAGTTGGCGGATAAGGCCATGGACCCTTCACGGCTGGCCATCGAAGTTGCTGTACTGGCAGATAAGCTTGATATAGCAGAGGAGTGTACACGACTCCGGGCACATATTGAAAGTGTCCAGTCAAATCTTGAGAGTGATGACCCGGTCGGGAAAAGAATAGGTTTTATTTTACAGGAGATGAACAGAGAAGCGAATACAATAGCATCAAAGGCGAATGACACGAAAATATCTCACTGGGCAGTTGTGTTAAAAGAGAATATCGAGAAAATTCGCGAACAAATGCTGAATATTGAGTAAGATAAGCAGCAATTATAAAGGAAATTAACAATTTTTAATAGAGTACCTTAACGTCGCGGGAGGATTTATATGTCTGAATCATTGTTTGAGTTTGATCTTGATCAGTTAGAGAAACGTGGTATTGACCGGTATAAAGCGGTTGTCATGGCTGCACAGGAAGCACGGTTTATCAATGACCAGATCCGTCTTGATATAATCGAACCATCTGATAAACCTACCACGATGGCTCTGAAACGCCTGTATGAAGGACGCGTGGTTGAAAGCTCTGATAATGATCTCAAAGAATGATGAACACGAAAACGCTTCGTCTTTTACTGGGAGTATCAGGTGGTATTGCCGCATATAAAATACCGCTTCTTATTCGACAGCTCGTAAACCAGAATGTCGAAGTAAAAGTTGTTCTCACGAAAGCTGCTACAACCCTCGTTGGGGAAGATGCACTCAGGACAGTTTCCGCAAATCCGGTTTTTGGTGATGACAGTTCTCCCACCTATGACATGGATCATATCCGCCTGGCTGAATGGGCGGATCTTTTTTTAATATGCCCGGCTACTGCAAACACCATTGCCAAGATTGCCAGAGGAATAGCCGATAATCTTATTGCTACTTTGGCATTATCTTTTAAAGGGACCATTATGATTGCCCCTGCCATGAATACGGTAATGTGGCAGAATCCTGCAACCGGCGATAATATTGCTCTGTTGAAAAAACGGGAGGTACAGGTGCTTCCGGTAGCCTCCGGGCCGCTTGCGTGTGGTGACGACGGTCCCGGAAGGATGTTGTCAATTGAGACAATTGTTGAGTATGTCCTTGGCGCGGACCTTCCACAGTGTTTTGCCGGCAAAACAATACTTATTGCATCTGGTGCAACAGCAGAGCCTCTGGATCCGGTCCGGGTTATCACAAACAGGTCATCGGGGAGAATGGGTGCTGCCCTGGCAAGTACAGCGTTGTGCATGGGAGCGAATGTTACTGTTATTTCCGGGGCCGCACAGGTGGCTATGCCTGAAGGAATTGCTCTTGAGCAGATAACAACTTCTGCAGAGATGGCTGAAGCGCTCCGGAAACAGTTCGATGCATCTGATATATGCATCATGGCAGCAGCGATCAGTGACTTTTACCCGGAGACGGTTTCCGACGAAAAAATCAGGCGGCCGAACAAAGGCACTCTCTCCCTTAAACTGAAACCCAGTCAGGATGTAGCCGCACTTCTGGCCAAAAAGAAAAAGACCCGGTTTCTTGTCTGTTTTTCATTGGAAACGGATGGCGGTGAACAACGGGCAATTGAAAAGATGCAGGAAAAGGGTTGTGATATGATGGTGTACAATACGGTTGATTCAACGTTAGGCAAGGAAACTGCTGAAATAAGTATTCTCCTTCCGGGAGAACCTGCACAGAAGACGGGTACTGTAAGCAAACGGGAGTGTGCCCGTAATATATTATTGAGCATTGCTAAAAAGCTGGGTTTATATGACGAATAATAGTGTGTCGGAACATATCGTAGCCTATTTTAAACAGCAGGAGGAACTGGGCGTTCCTGATTACATTTTCACCTCGCCTCTCTCTACTGATACCGATGGATATCCTGTGCAGGATGAAGATTCTCATGAGTCAAATGCCGTTTGTGAACAGCAGAATGCTGAACAGGCCTATGAAGTAAAACGGGCTGCATTGGTTGAGCTTTATTATGAAGTCAAGAACTGCCGGGGGTGCAGTCTCAGTACTACCCGTAACAACCTGGTATTCGGTGCCGGTAATGCCGCTGCCCCTGTTATGGTGATTGGTGAAGCACCCGGCCGTGATGAGGACCTGCAGGGAAAACCGTTTGTCGGAAAAGCAGGTGCGCTCCTTACAAAAATGTTGGCTGCGATACAATTGGATCGTGAGAAGGATGTTTTTATAACCAATGTATTAAAATGCAGGCCTCCGGAGAACAGGAATCCGAATCAGTCGGAAGTGTTGGCTTGTATTCCTGTTTTGAAGCGGCAGATTGCCATTATCAATCCACAGGCGATTCTTGCACTGGGAAGGATTGCCGCGCATGAATTGCTTAATGTTACTGATGGTATTGGCAAATTACGTACAGAATCACATAATTATAACAGGATACCGGTGATTGTCACTTATCATCCGGCAGCATTACTCAGAAATGAACGGTACAAACGGCCGGCATGGGAAGACCTGCAGAAACTACAAACTGTATTAAGAGAACAAGGTATATATGGCAGCCGCAAGTAATAATACCACCCTGTCAACGAAAGTGCCGCCGCAGGCACTTGATATAGAGCGCACCGTTCTCGGTTCCATGCTTATTGATGAGCGTGCACAGGATACCGCAATGGAAACCTTGACAGAAGAGTGCTTTTACTCCACAGCGCATCGTAACATTTTTATCTGTATACATGATATGATAAAACATAATATTCCGGTGGACATTATTACGCTGACGGAGGAACTGCGTAAAAAAGAATGGCTTGAGGCTGTCGGGTCTGAAGCCTATCTCAGTGAGCTTGTAGAAACAGTGGCGACGTCTGCAAATATTGAATATCATGCTAAAATTCTCCTGTCAAAGGCAATCCTGCGGGAACTCATTTCAACGAGTGCTGATATAACTACCGATTGTTTCAGCCCGGATGCAGATGCAAAGCGTGTTGTTGATAAGGCGGAGTCGCGTATATTTAAAATTGCCGATGCCAACATTAAAAATCGTCCCGAGCAGTTACGGGAACTGCTTTCCACCACCTTTGAGGATATTGAGCGATATGGAAAAGAGGGTGGCATTATGGGAGTAAAAAGCGGTATTGCCAAACTGGATGAATTGACAACAGGATTTCATAAGGGCGATTTAGTCATTATTGCAGCTCGACCGGGAATGGGGAAAACCTCTTTATGCCTTTCTTTTGCATTGAATGCAGCAGTGCGTGCACAGAATAAAACACCGACCGTTCTTTTTTCCCTTGAAATGTCCAAAGCGCAACTGGTACAGCGTCTGCTTTGTGCTGAGGCGGAAATAGATATTCATCGGTTGCGAGGAGGAAGATTAAGTAAACAGGAGCAGAACCGTCTGGGTATTTCAGCCGGCCCGCTGTATGATGCACCGTTTTTTATTGATGATACTCCGGGAATTAATGTGATGGAAATCAGGGCGAAATGCCGGCGGTTAAAGGCTCGTGAGCAATTAGGCATGATAATGATTGATTATTTACAGCTTATGGAAGGTGCTGATAGAGCAGAGAATAGACAACAGGAAATATCACAAATTTCACGGTCGCTTAAATCAATTTCAAAAGAATTAGATGTACCGGTTATTGCGCTATCTCAACTTTCCAGAGCAGTTGAACAACGTACGGGAAGTCATCGTCCTCAACTTTCGGATCTTAGAGAATCAGGAGCCATTGAACAGGATGCAGATTTGGTACTGTTTATTTATAGAGAAGCTGTGTATTTACGAAACACAAAGGGAATTGATTCGGAAGAGTATCAGGATGCGGTATCAAAAGCTGAAATTATTATTGGTAAACAGCGAAACGGTCCTGTCGGTCAGGTCGATGTTTCGTTTGATGAAAAATTTGCCAATTTTAAAAATTTAGATGTAGTTCATATAGAGGAACCGGGATTCTAAGTGATGGTCACAACTGTAGTCATACGTGCTGGAAAGGTGTTCTATACGGCATTCGATGCCATAGGTATCTTATTCCTGCATGTAAAGTGTTTGTCTGCATTGATATGGCAGACCGTTACCCGAACCCATTTACTGTTTAAAAATATTAATTTAACCCTTCACCAGATGTACATTATCGGTGTTGAGTCATTGCCGCTTGTTATTGTTACGTCAGTATTTGTCGGCGGCGAAGCGGTGATACAGGCAAACTTTCAGTTTGCGGGGATGATTCCGATGCGCTATCTGGGTATGGCGGTTAGCAAGTCTCTCGTTACTGAGTTATGCCCGGTGTTGACCTGTTTTGTTGTATCGAGCCGTATCTCTACTGCTATCGCGGCAGAAATCGGTTCCATGAAGACCAGCGAGCAGCTTGATGCCATGACCTGTCTGAGTCTTGATTCAATCAGATATCTTATTGTTCCTAAGTTCGTGGCCTGTGTTGTCATGATTCCAATACTGGTTATTTTTTCAGAACTGGTTGCATTTCTGGGATCAATTGTGACAGCGATGTTCTTTATTAATATCTCCATGCATGTCTATCTTACCGGTCTGCGGCTGTTTTTTTCATTATCGGACATGATGATCAGTATCATTAAAACAGCGGTATTTGGGGCTATTATTGCCTTTGTCGGAGCACATTTCGGTTTTCAGTCTCAGAAGGGTGCCAAGGGCGTTGGTGAGGCAACGACACGTGCGGTTATGGTCTCTATGCTGTTAATACTATTATTTGATTTTATTATAGCATTTCTTGTATTATAATGAATTATGCTTAAAATTGAACATCTGCGTAAACATTTTGGTAATAACGAAGTCCTCAAGGACATTAACCTCGAGGTGGCTAAGGGCGAGGTCATGGCTATTATCGGCCAGTCAGGCTATGGTAAAAGTGTTATCCTGAAAAATATTATGGGATTAATGATTCCTGACGGCGGAAGTATCCTTTTTGAGGGTGAGGTGATTTCATCGCCTACAATGAAAAATAATGAATTTGATAAAGTTCGTAAACGCTTCGGCATGCTCTTCCAGGGCGCAGCACTTTTTGATTCGATGACCGTCGGAGAAAATATCGCTTTTCCCCTGCGGGAACGTACCGATATGTCTGAGGATGAGATCAACAAAACAATTGTTGAAGTTCTTGAAATGGTCGGACTGAAGGGAATCGAGGAGGTAGTGCCGGCAGAATTGTCCGGTGGCATGCGCAGCCGTGTAGGACTCGCCAGGGCTATTGCCATGAAACCGGATGTGATGCTCTACGACGAACCGACCTCTGCACTTGACCCGATAATGTCGGATAAAATCAATGATCTTATCACTAATCTCCGGGATCGATTACATATGACCTCTATAGTGGTTACCCATGATATGTCATCAGCATACAAGGTAGCCGATAAAATTTCTATGATTCATGATGGGAAAATTATTTTCAGCGGCACTCCTGCGGAAATCCGCGCTTCACGCAATCCCTATATTCAGCAGTTTATACGCGGCCAGAGAAAGTTATATTATGCTGTTGAAGAAGAAGAAACATACAAAGACCAGGTTGATCTCAGTAAACTCCGCCGTTCTGTGGCACAACCTCCTAAGAAGACAGAGTATGATGGTTAGACTAATATGATTGATAACGTTACGGTTGAGTTTCGGTACGCTTACGTGCTACGCAAACCGGTAAACACTAACCGTACGTATTGTTGAAAGCTCTCTGTAAGTACCTCGGTTTTCAACTATAATTCATAATATTAATATACTCGATTGAAATAATAGTTCTGTAAATAAGTGCATGTTCTATAAAATGGTAGAATGAGATTGAGAAAAGAGCGCTAATTTATTAATTTACCGGGGTATTATTCACAACTATTCGATTTTTATCAGTCCATATTTCATCTCAATTATTAATAAATTTGGTTTAAAACCTTTTTGCAATTTTCTTATTGAACCTTTTGATGGCCATTCTGCTGCGATTAAATCGAATCGTGCATTTTTGTGGTTGTCATATTCTATATCAATAATGAAATAATCTGTACCATTTGCTATTGAAGAGTAGTTGTTTTCTCGAACAGCTAATTGCTGGAATTCTCTTTCTTCGTGCATGTGATTTGAAAAATAAATATCCATTACTTGCTTGGCTTCGGGAAAATATTCATTCCAATTTTGATTTGATTTAAAATCCAATAATTTTGCCCTTTACACATTGTGTGATGCATACCTGCCGGAACGGAGCGCATTCTTAAGGGTAACTTGGTCTATATCTACTCTGATTCTCTTTAAGATATCCAGGAACGGGGCTGCTTTTTTAACTGCTGAAATAACCTTGTGGTTCTAAAGGTTTTTAACAAACTCGTCAGGTGTAATCTGTGCTTGTTTAAGAATACCGCTCAGTGTCCCGATAGCTACTTCCTTATGCATCGGAACAACACACCCAACAGCACCATCAACAGTAAGTTTTTTCATGACAACGTGACTGCCTCTCTGCCGCACCTGTTCAAATCCAATCTTCTTAAGTGTTTTTATAATTTTTTTTCCTGATACACGTTTGAGCTTACCCATACATGGCCTCAAAAGTAGTCATGAATGAGCGTTCGATTTTAGGCAGGGGAAACTCTTCCAGATAGAGCTCTGTAGCTTCCTTGAGGTTGGCAACTGCTTCTTCAACACTTTTTCCCTGGCTGACAGTACCGATTTCCGGACATTGGGCCACATAGAGGTTGTCTTCCTTATGTATCACTGCGGTAAGTGTTTCCATGGTCATAGGTGCATCCTTTTTTATGCTGATAAGGCATCGACAAATGTAATAAATGCCTTCTGTTTTTCCGTAGGTAATTTTTTAATCTGCTCAAAACGTTTCTTTAATGCCCGGCTGGTCTGGTCTTCAGGCTTGATCGGCTTCTCGCCGATAAGAGTCTCAATGGAAACCTCCAGCGCTCCGGCAATCTTCAGAAGTGTTTCTATATCCGGTTCACGAATACCACGTTCATAGTTAGTAATAACTTGCTGAGAAACACCGATGCGTTCACCGAGTTCGGTCTGTGAAAATCCTTTTTTCCTTCTTATTTTTTTAATACGTTCACTCATTTTAATCATACATAAAATATAACATACCTATTGCACGTTACAACGAAACGTTGTAATTAAAATGCGTAAAAAAAACACTTGACAGCTTTTTAAAAAAGACCAAAAAAGACCGCCAGTCTCTCCTGTAAATTACCCCTAAATTACCCCGGAGGTAAAATAATATATTAAGCAATCTCTTTTCTGCAGCTTGACACTATTGACATGCGGCTTAATCTCATCAAAACCTCTACCTTTAAATGATAATTGACCGCAATTCTATTGATCACTTATTGTGTTGGCTAGTGCTTATCTCGTTAATCTTTTACCCATACAATACTCCCTGTACCATTCCAGTCCATCAACATTTGATATATTTTTACAGATCAGTTCCCAATAATTGTAGAATTCAAAAAATATAAAGAAGTTACCTACCCGTGAAAAAACCGGTAAAAATTTTACTTATACTCCTGTGTATTTTTCTCATTCTCTTGGTTATACTTCCAGGCGGAGTGTTACTGTATTTAAATACCTCCCATGCTGCTCACCTCATTCAAAATCTGATTAATAAAAACATCCCCGGCTCACTAACCTGGCAGAAGCATCACATGAGTATCATAAAGGGAGAATTTGACATAAGGAAATTGGCATTACAGGGAGCATCGGGTGATACAATAGCCTCTCTTGATAGGTTATACTGCAACCTTTCCATGGCATCTTTGCTGAAAAGGGAAGTTCGCATAACTGCTTTTTATTGTGACAATCCGTGGATTGCACTACAGACAGATAGTACCGGATTGTTAAATGTTGTGAGCGCTTTCAGTTCAGGAGATACGACTCAAAAGAAAAACGTTAAAAAGGATACCGGACACACTCAGCTTAATTTTCATGTTGACAGCCTCTGGTTTGGGAGGGCTGCGGTAAGCTTTACTGCCGGTGATGACAAATTCCTCCTTGCTGCCGAGGGTGTTGAATTGAGTGCACAAGGTGATCTTCTCCGGCAATCGGTATCATTTTCTATCGGTGTCCGCAACGCAATAATAAGGGGACAAGGCTCTGCTCTGGCTCTCCATGATTTTATAGCTTCAGCGTCATTGGAGAAAGAGAAGGTTGAATCGCTCACGGTTTCGGTTTCATCACCCGGTTCACATATTTCTTTGCAGGGGAGTGGTGTGCATATCTTCAGTGATCCACAAGTGACTTTGGAACTCTCGGTACGCTGTGCGCTGAAGGAACTAAGTGATTTCTTTCAGTTAAAACCGAAGATGAACGGGACTGTTGATATGCAGCTTTCCGCACAAGGGACCCCGAAGAATCCCGATGCACAGTTATGGCTTGATTATAAAGGAGGTGAACTGGCTGGATGTGAGGTCAACTCTGTAAAGCTCGATTGTTCGGTTAAGGACCGGTATGGAAGTATAGATACGTTGCATATTACCGGGGCATCAGGTGCTGTTGATCTGAACGGGAAAATAGATATGACTACAGCCTTCCCCAACGGGTATCTTGATTCTATCCGCAATATGGATGCAATGTCATACCTAGCAGAATTGCATATGGATAGAATTAAACTATCAGAAATATCGTGGATTCCAAACAAGATAAGCGGGGTGGCAAGCTCCCATGCAAAGGTTGCCGGTACCGGTATTTCGCCTCGATTCATGACTGCTGATGCACAGCTTTCTCTCGATATAGATAATCTCCTGACAAAGGGAATGCCTTCACCGCTTGACGTGGCGTTATATACGGAAGCATTGTTTACTGACGGTATAGCCGTGGTAAAGAAGGCTTCTGTGAAAACGAGTGTCACGCAGATGTCTGCACATGGAACATACGATTTCAACCACCGGTATGTTGATGCTTCATTAGAAATCGACACAACCGACCTTGCTGCACTATTCCCTCTGTTTAATATTGATAGTGTCACCGGATTCGCGGCACTTACAGCAGACATTAAAGGGCATGTTCAAAATCCTTCAGCCAACTGCCATATGAAAGGATATGATTGTGCTTTTCTGTCCTATCCGATCGGTGCATTTGATGTAAACGCATCGTTAAATGAGGAAGGAACAATTACGCTGTCCAAATTTTCACTTACTAACAAAAATTCTACACTCACGCTCTCAGGATCCGCCGGCTTGTTTAAAACCGGGAGCATGCAGGTACGAAAAGACCCTTCCTTTGAAGTAGTTATTGATAAGAGTCAATTATTTCTTCAGGATTTCATGGATAGCCTGCAGGGAGAAGTGTCTATTGATGCGCAGGTTCACGGTATGCTGTCAGCATTGTATGGCAGCGTGGTTCTCTTTGGATCTGATTTCGATCTCGGTGTGCAGAAGCTTCATAGCTTGACACTTAAAGCAGGGATTGACAGTCAGCGTGTTATTTTTGAACCGTTGGAAATAGCGATAACTCCGGAGGAAAAGATTCAGGCATGCGGCTGGATAGGATTTGACAAACGATATGATTTGTCTTGTACTGCCTCCGGCATTTCACTGACCAGTTTTGATAAAGTATCCGATTTGAAAATGGTTGACGGCGTTCTCAATATTGATTTTACAGGAAAAGGGACACTGGATACACCAACAGTATCGGGTACATTTTCACTGAACAGGGTACAGGTACAGCAGAAACCACTGGAGGATATTGTATTGAGTATCAACCTCCGGGACCAGGTTGCACAAATATCAGGAAATCTTAATTTTGACCTACAGGGGTGGTATCATCTTACTGAAAAGAATTTTCAGGCCACAACCACTTTTAACCGGACAAGTTTAAGTCCTTATTTCATACTGGCAGATCAGAAAGATTTACACGGTTCAATAACGGGTACTATTACGGCATCCGGTAATATCAACAGAATGGAAACCCTTAATGTAAATGCAGCAATCAGTGATCTGACCATACACCACAAGGACCTTCAGGCTATTACCACTCAGAATTTAAATGCGGTACTTGAGGGAAACCATCTTGAACTACCAACGGTACATATTTCTTTACTTAACGAAGGGAATATTGATATCAGTGGAGGTGGTGATCTGGATGGCATAGTGGATTTTACCGTAAATGCAAATATACCAGTCCATCTTGCGAGTATTTTTTCTGCCGACTTTTCAGATGCCGACGGTACCGTGGAAATACAAGGGGTACTGAAGGGGAGTATAAAAGATCCGGATCTTAAAGCAGTGGTTGTATTAAAAGATATTTCACTGACGGTTCCCGCACTCCTGCAGAAGATGCATGGACTCAGTGGGGAACTAGTTGTCACACCAAAAAAGGTTGCCATTGATTCTTTATATGGACAGTTGGATGATGGTCACTTTGACTGTGCCGGTAGTATTACTCTGGATAGTTTGAAGCCGACAGACTATGCAATTACATTGCATGCAAATACACTCCCACTGAATGTTCCGGATATGCTCAGTATTCTGATGAACGCCAATCTTACCCTTCAAGGCTCTAAAGATTCATCCGCGATTGAAGGAGATATTGAGATACTTGAAGGTACCTATTATAAAGATGTGAAAATTCTCAGTGGCTTTGGAAAGAAAAAAAGAGAGGTCAAACCTGTAGCGAAAAGCGATGAGCAGTCTTATTTCAATAATTTGAAATTTGATGTACTTATTAAGGCCAGAGAGAATTTTATTGTTGATAATAACCTTGCGCAATTGGGAATAGATCCCGATCTGCGGCTTGTTGGACCGGTGAACAATCTGGTAATAAATGGACGAGCGAAAGTGGTATCCGGAACATTAACCTACCTGAGAAACACCTTTGCCGTTAAACGGGGAGTAATAGATTTTCTTGACCCCTATAAAATAGATCCGATTGTCGATATACAGGGGAGGGCACAAAAACGTCAATGGAAGATTACCCTTTCCACGTCCGGTTCATTAGATGATCTGGTATTTACCCTGTCATCGGAACCGCAGCTTGAACATGAGGATATCATCTCTCTTCTTGCTGTCGGAAAAACTACCTATGAGCTGAGCAGGGG
>CBDVBE010000096.1:0-17102 GCA_965372145.1 uncultured bacterium
TTGAATACTGTATAATACACACCTTTTTTAACACCCATTTCTTTACCATATTTTAAATAAACAATGTCCCCTTCATTTTTTATCACAAGATTAGTTTCTTGCGCCGTGAGGGTAATAGTAAAAAGAAGAGTGAGTATCGCATATTTCACAGCAATATTTTTAAGCATTCTCTTACCTTTCTTTAACAACATGACTGATAAGAATAGCAATGTGTGAAAGAAAATAACTTTTTCTCACCTGACACACCAATAGAACTTCCTGAAAAATTTAGTCTTAACACTATTAATCAACATCCGATAGAATTGGCACTATACACAATTGGTTTTAAAAGGGTGATGAGTCTATTTTCCAATTCCCACCGGTTTCTTTCTTTGCGAGAATTTAATGTATTTTTTGATTTCAGAAAAGAAAACTCCTATCATCAATAGGGAAATATTTATTTTTGGTTTCTAATTAAAAACCATTTAGAATTGCCTTGTCAACTTTAAAAGGTGGTGCTATGAAACGTATAGATGGAAAAAGTACTGTGCTATATATCTCTAATGTAATTGCTGCTCTGGGCATTGCTCTTTTTCTTGGCGCGTGTGCTGATTACGGCCCAACGACACATGCATATAATGTTCCTGAAATTACACTCCTGGGTAACGCTATCGATACAATACCGGCAGGGGTACAATACATAGATTCCGGAGCAACCGTGACCGATGTTGAAGATGGTGACCTTACCCATAACCTTGTTGTTAATTACGGAACACTCGATACCGCAAATCCTGTTGTCGGCACCTATACGATTACCTATTCCGTAACAGATAGTAAAGGCATAAAAGTTTCAATGAATCGGATTGTTGTAGTAAATAACTTCCCGGTAATTACACTGCTTGGGAAAGCGGTGGATACAATACCGAGAAGAGTCAAATACGTGGATTCGGGAGCAACCGCAATTGATGTTGAAGACGGTGATCTTACCGTTAATATAGCAGTTGATTACGATACACTCAACCTAATAAGCCCTGTTATAGGTACGTATACGATCACCTATACCATAACTGATAGTGATGGTCATACCAGCACCGCAAACCGGACAGTTATAGTCTTGAATTTACCGGTAATTACACTGCTTGGCAAAGAGGTGGATACCGTGCAGGCTGGGGTAAAATACGTGGATTCAGGAGCAACCGCATTTGATTTTGACGATGGAGATCTCACCAGCGAGATAGTAATTGATTATAGAGACCTTGATACGGCAAATCCTGTTGAAGGTTCCTATACGATTACCTATTCCGTGACTAATAGTGATAATAAAACTAATACGGCAATTCGGACTGTTGTAGTGGTCACCTTTATACAACAAGATACAACTAAAATATCAGAATTGCTCAATACGAATTCTCTTTTCGATGATACCAATACTGTCTACTTAGTTCCTCAGAATTTAACAGTTCCGGATGGTTACAGTGTGACGTTTGGGAAAAGGGTTGAGATAATAGTAGAAGGAACCTTTGTCGTAAACGGAATGCTTACCGTTGAAGAGGGAGTTCGATTCCTGATGGCGAAGGAAACTTATCTGGCAATTGGTACGGGAGCCCTTTATATTAATGGAACGGCAACAGATACCGTCTTTTTTAAGAACTATACAGCAGATATATATTGGGGATATGAAGGCAGCACCTCAGACAACAGCTATGGCCTGCTTTTTTCTCAAAATGCCAATGCAACCTCATCGGTAAACTTTTGTGTGGTCGATTCAGGTACCACAGGAATCAATGTACAGAAGGATGGGATTGCTATAACCAATTCAACTATTAAAAACAGCAAATATACCGGCATGTGTTTTAGTCAGTGTGGCCCAAAAGATTCCGCCGCTTTTGTAAACAATCATTTTATTGGGAATGGTTCTACACCGAGTTACCACCCTCTGGAAATAAATGTTGAGTATCTCCATAGACTTCCCGGTACCGCCACATTTACTGCCAACAGTGCACAGGCTATTCTGGTTGAATCTGGGACAGCGAAAAATACCGGAACCTGGCGGAAACAGACAGTGCCTTATCTCTTTGACGGAGTAACTGTTATACACAATACCGATGGTGTTACCATTACCATAGAACCTGGTACTGTATTACTGTTTAAACAGAGCGCCTTTCTCAAGGTGGATGCTGCTACATTGATTGCTTCAGCAACAGCAGCAATCCCGATTACCTTCTCAAACTATGAACGCGGACAATATTGGGGATACGATGGTAGTTCATCACACAACAGTTATGGCATTCTTTTCACTCAGAATGCAAATGCAAATTCAATTCTGAACTATTGTTCGATCGATTCAGGTACTGCAGGAATTAATGTGAGAAAGGATGGTATATCAATTACAAACACTACAGTGCAGTACTGCCTGTATGCCGGTATGTATTTTACCGCGTGTGGCCCAAAAGATTCTGCCTCCTTTGTAAACAACCATTTTATTGGAAACGGCTCTACATCCAGTTTCTATCCCCTGGAAATAAATGTTGAATATCTCCACAGACTTTCCGGTATTACCACATTCAGCGACAACTACACACAGGCTATTCTTGTTGAATCTGGGACAGCGAGAAATACCGGAATCTGGCGGAAACACACTGTTCCGTATGTGTTTAATGGAGAAGCAGTTATAACCAATACCAATGGTGTTACCATTACCATAGAACCGGGAACGGTATTGTACTTTAAACGGAATGCCTATCTCTCGGTTGATGCAGCTACATTGATTGCTTCTGCAACAGCAGCATACCCAATTACCTTTTCAAATTATGTGCCTGGACACCATTGGGGAATAAATGGTGCTAATTCAAGTAACAGCTATGGCATTCAATTCACTGCAAATGCAAATGCAAATTCAGTCTTGAACTATTGTATGATCGATTCAGGTACCACAGGAATCAATGTGAAAAAAGATGGTATATCAATCTCAAACACCACCGTGCAATACTGCCTGTATGCGGGTATGTATTTTTCCGAATGCGGCCCAAAAGATTCGATTACCTATGTCAACAACTCCTTTATCGGCAACAATTCGACGAATTCATTTTACCCACTGCACCTTTCAGCAGAGTATCTTCATCGACTGTCCGGTTCATTACTATTTACCAATAATACCAATAATGCTATCTTTGTCGATACTGCGACAGTAACGGCATCGGGTTCGTGGAAAAAGCAGACGGTACCGTATGTGTTCAATACCGGGGAAGTCGTTATAGACAATACCAATGGAGTCCAGGTTACTATAAATCCCGGCGCAATATTTAATTTTTTTACCACTGCATCGATACAGGTAGAGAATGGAACATTTATCGCAAACGGAACCGCCTCTGAAACTATTACATTCACCAACTGGGTTCAAGGTCAATATTGGGGCACCGATGAGGGAGCCGGTTATGACAGTTACGGTATACTGTTTACCGATAAGACAAATGCCAATTCCAGTGTCAGTTACTGTTCATTCAGTAATGCAACCCAGGCTATAAACAGCCGGAATAGTCCGGTGACAATCAGTAATAGTACAATTTCTGATTGCAAATACTATGGCCTGTATTCAAAAGGAACCGGTAATGCTAATATTGATACTGCGAGTATTACTTTTACCGGTAATGGTTCGGGCGATTATTTACACGAGGTTCGATAAATAAACGTAGTACAACTTATGTCAGCATTAAAAAACCGCGTACTTCTCCCTGTTCTGTTTATCTCCTCGTTATGTTTTTCAAAAGAGGTCCCGGTTCGCCTTGATATACATCTTGCCGGCGGAGTTGCCTATCCCTGGGCTGACCTCAGGGAATTTTTTCCAATAACCGCTCTGCTTGATATTGACGGTAAGGCATTGATAAAAAAATCAGATGTACAAAGCAGGGTTTCTAAAAAGTATCGTCGCTTTCTTGGTGATGAGATATATGTCGGTCATATTTTAATCCCCAATACCCTCGCCTTTTCTTACAGCGGTACAGATGATGCCTGGGATGGTTATATTGACTGGAATCTTATCGGCCTTACCCTGCTTAAATATCCGAAGAAAAAGCACTACAGTGCGCCGGTTAGTTTCCGTTTAAATATATCGCTGCTCGCAGCTTATCATGTCCTCAGCAACAAGGGAGTATACCTGCATAGTCCCCGTCCCGGTTTACAGGCACGCGGCAGCATGCAGATACAACTGGTAAAAAGCCTTTCTGTGAAATTTTTCCTTTTCCAGAATGGATATATTCCGGACAAAAGATATATTAATGGAAAGGAAATGAATATCATGCCGCACTATTCCGGTTTGGGTATCGGTGTGATAACACATATATATACCAGACGAAAATTGTAGCCGTTCACGGCTTGAAATTGCGAAGTCCTGAGCTTGTCGAAGGGGAAATTGGAAATTTGGGAAAAACATGAAACGTAACCGTTCACGGGTTCAAAGGTTCTGGGTTCTGGGTTCTGGGTTCTGCATTGAAATCCAAAATCTAAAATCAAAGATTGTTTACAAACTCACGTATCATCACAACGATTTTCACCAAAAAAGGCGATTTTAACCATTGAACGGGGAACCCTGAACCTGTGAACGGTTACCCAAAATTATAGTCACTATCTATTTAATCTTTATCAAGGAGTTACCTTATGCGCATGCTTACTAAAACATCATCTTTCATGTATGGCCTTATCGGTATTGCCGTTCTCTTATGTGGCCTGAATGGTACTTGTAAAGAATCCGCCGAAGAAACCAAGGAGACTCCTTCACAGGAATCTGTAGAGCAGGGAAAAACAACGGAAGTGCCGGAGCAGGTTTCGGTCAGCGATGGGAATAATGCTTTTGCCTGCGACCTGTATGCAGAATTGAAAGCAGAGGCAAAAGGTAACCTTTTCTTCTCACCCTACAGCATCTCAACCGCACTCGCTATGACCTATGCGGGTGCCAAAGGTAACACCGGGAAAGAAATGGCAACCGTACTGCACTTCGATACTGATCAGAAACGATTTCACACCTCATTTGCAGAACTGCAGAACAGTATAAACGGTATTCAGGAAAAAGGTGATATACTGCTTTCAACCGCAAATAGCCTGTGGCTTCAGAAGAATTATAAGTTTCTACAACCGTTTCTCGATCTTACAAAGGAAAAGTATGGCGCAGGATTCTTTTCAGTCAATTTTGCAAAATCTGAGGCTGCACGGAAAAAAATCAATCTCTGGGTTGAAGAGAAGACTGAAAAGAAAATTAAAAACCTGATACAAAAAGGCATTATCTCACGCCTGACAAAACTCATCCTGACAAACGCAGTTTACTTCAAAGGCAACTGGAAAACCCGATTCGATACGTCCCGGACAAGAGATGCACAATTTTTTATCGATGGTGAAAATACCGCAACCGTACCGTTTATGTACAAAAGTGAGAAATGTAAATACTATGGTGACTCCACAATCCAGGTTCTTGAGCTCCCCTATAAAGGAGATGCCATCTCAATGGTTATTCTATTACCTCGATCGAAGCAGGGCCTTTCTGATCTGGAGCAGTCATTGTCGGAAGATATGATTACGGGACATAGCAACAATTTAAATAAACAGAAAGTAAATATCTTATTACCCAGGTTCACTATGACATCATCATTTGGTCTAAAAAAAACATTAATGGCTATGGGAATGAAACTTCCCTTTACGGGAAAAGCAGACTTTAGCGGCATGACAAAGAAAAAGGAATTGTTCATCGAGGAAATTATTCATAAAGCATTTGTTGATGTCAATGAAGAAGGTACTGAGGCAGCAGCTGCAACCGCTGTTGTCACGCGAAAGCTTTCGATGCCAATGCCTCCGGAAGAGTTCAAGGCTGACCATCCGTTCATTTTCCTGATTCGTGAGAATGGTTCAGGAATAATTTTATTTGTCGGCAGACTGGTTAATCCTAAAAAATGAGGTATAAAATTGAGTACGGATATTGTATAATATATTGATATCTATAACCGGTTCAATAGAGACCCAAAAGGGATAAAACGATGTATACAATTCCATTCATCACCACCGACAAAACTCTCTTCTCTAATGTCACACAGCAGGCCAAAAAATGTGAGGAAGAGAACCTCCAGGTTGTTCAGATTGACAACGCTCAGCAGGCAGTTGAATATTTAAACATTGAAATGCCTGAACTGGTTTTTATCAACTTTTCCGACACGGGAGTTGATGCATTCGCTTTACTCGCTACCATAATGAGTGATCCATGGCTCCTCCATGGCGGTATTATTGCCCTGTGTAAAAACTTCGATGATATGCAGAAAGTTGAAGATATCCGGGGAGCGAACATTATCGTTGACCTCCCGCATGAAGATCTTCAGGACAATTTTTCAAAAGTACTCTCGATTATCTTTAAGAATCGCCGTATTCTTTTCCAGCGTGAAATAGGTTTTGATATTGTTAAAAACATCTCGGGTTCCTTCAAACTCGAGAATGATCCTTTAGAGGTAAAATGTTACGTGAACCTTCTCTGTAACTTTTTATACAATTCAAACAAACTCGATGTCGATAAGAAATTCAATCTGCAGCTGGCCATAAATGAGATGCTGTTAAATGCTATTGAACATGGTAACTGTAAAATTGACTATAATGAGAAGTCCGCATGGCTTGAAAAACATGGGACCATTGACGGGCTTATAAAAAAGCGCGCAGCAGATCCTGCTACGATCGATAAGAAAGTCACGTTTGACTATACCATTACACCGACCTGTTCCAAATTTTTTGTGGCTGATGAAGGCGACGGATTTGACTGGCGCCGGATCCATGATGCCACGAAAGAGGAAAATCTTCTGAAGCTGCATGGCCGCGGCATCCTTATGACAAAAAATGTCGTACAGAACCTTACGTATAATGAAAAAGGAAATGAGGTCAGCTTTGAAATCGGGTATGAATCTACCGAGCCATCAATTATGCCGGGGCTTTTTTATAATCTGCAAAGTGTCGATATCAAAGCAGGTGATATAATATTCCATAAGGGGGAACCGAGCAACTACCTTTTTTATATTGCTAAAGGCCGGTATAATGTAATTGTTAACGATAATGTTGTCTCTACGTTAACCGCAGACGATATTTTCGTTGGAGAAATGTCCTTTCTCCTTAACAACCAGCGGAGTGCTTCAGTTGTAGCGGATACTGATGGAAAACTGATCAAGGTTTCAAAAAAACAATTTGTGGAAGCCATCAAGGCAAAGCCTCATTACGCACTGTTTTTATCCCGCCTTTTAGCGCAGCGAATTCAACGGCTCAATGAAAAAAAGTAATAGGTATTACTATCATTTGAAATAATCATACCGGTATTTTATTAAAAAGGAAGGGTATCTATGACCGATTCTGAATCGATATCGTTACAGGAGGAGCTTGAAAACTTTCAAAAGGAAAAAGAAAAAATACGGACACTTGTCGGGAAAATCGGAGGTGCAACGTCAACAAAAAATGATACGATTATCAATATTATTTTTATTGGCACTATCATCACCCTTTTAGTTCTGGATACGCTCAAACATTTCCTGCATTTTTCACTTCCGCTACCTCCATTGTTTTCGATTGAGCTTGGTGTATTCCTTGTATCGATAAAAATTATCTGGATGATGTACAAACAGATGAAAGTAGAGCATTTCCAGTTCTGGATTCTTAACTCAATTGAGTTTCGGCTGAATGATTTGTCAAAACAGGTGAAGCAGATTTACGAAATAGTGAGTAATTAATAATAGCTTTTTTCAGCAATGCTGAATACCTTTAAAGTACTGTATACATACTTAACAAAAGGTATCTTAAGGTATACGTATACATTAATCAGAATTTCATAGGATAATTTTTTATGTTTAACATGACAAAAATTATAGCAACGATTGGTCCGGCATCCCGCAGTAAAACGAAATTAAAAAAACTTATATCAGCGGGTATGGATGTGGCACGGCTCAATTTTTCTCACGGCACCCATAAAGAACATGAAGAGGTTATAAAAAATATCCGTGCTCTTGCTAAGGAGATGAATAAAGCTATTGCCATTCTCGGCGACCTTCAGGGGCCGAAGATTCGTACCGGTACGCTCAAGGGAGGGAAACCAGTCCTCCTTAAAAAAAACAACTTTATTACTATAACCACCAGAAATATTCCCGGTACGGCTGAGACAATATCTACCGTATATAAAAATCTTGTAAAGGATGTAAAAAAGGGTGATAAGATCCTGCTTGATGATGGTCTTATCGAACTGAGAGTACAATCAAAAACAACAAATTCCATTGCCTGTAAAGTCATCACAGGCGGTGTGTTGAAGGAACATAAAGGTATTAACCTGCCTGGAGTTGCTGTTTCAGCCCCATCGCTAACGAAGAAGGACAAAAAAGATCTGCTCTTTGGCATTGCCAGGGGCATTGACTATTTTGCACTCTCCTTTGTGAGAAGCGCTCGTGACATAACACTCCTAAAAGGTATTCTTAAGAAACATAACTCCCCTATTCCGGTTATTGCAAAAATCGAAAAACCTGAAGCTGTGGATAACCTTGATGAGATTCTCCGTGCTGCAGATGGTATTATGGTCGCCCGGGGAGACCTTGGCGTTGAGCTCAGGCCGGAACAGGTGCCAACATTCCAGAAACGTATTATTAGTAAAGCTGTTTTAGCGAACAAACCGGTGATCACCGCAACCCAGATGCTTGAAACGATGAGTAATAATCCAATACCTACCCGTGCGGAGGCTTCTGATGTGGCAAATGCCATTTTTGACGGAACGGATGCCATCATGCTTTCGGGAGAAACAGCTACCGGGAAGTACCCGGTTAAAGCGGTGCAGACAATGGCACGAATCGCCGAAGATGCTGAGCACTCACCTTTCATGACATACAACATACAGTATGACAAAGATCAGACCGATTTAATCCCCCATGCTGTTGCACAATCAGCCGTTAATATTCTCCACGAGTTGGAAGCGAAAGCAATTGTTACCTTTTCCTGGTCCGGCAAAACATCCAAACTTATTTCGAAGCAGCGGCCATCCAAGCCAATCTACTCCTTTTCTCCCTTTAAAGAGACCTATAACCGGCTTGCCCTGGTGTGGGGTATTATTCCTTTGTTAATCGATCCGGTCAATGATACGAGACGATTGATAGCTGCGGGTGAAGAGATTATTCTTAACAGGAAATTTGTAAAAAGGAATGATTTGATTATTATCATAGCGGGGCTGGCATTAAAAAGCGGAACGACAAATCTGATCAAGATCCATAGAGTCGGGCAGGAGGATTAAAGTTGAGGTACCTCCATTACAATTTATTAATCATACTCGCAACATACCCGGCACCAAATCCATTATCAATATTGACGACACAGACACCACTTGCGCAGCTTGTCAGCATACCGAGAAGCGCTGACAGGCCGCCGAAATTCGCACCATAACCGATGCTGGCCGGCACCCCGACAACCGGTTTGTCAATCAACCCGCCGATAACGCTGGCCAGCGCACCTTCCATACCGGCAACGACAACGACTACCTTTGAATCGCGGATAACTTCAAGGCTACCCATCACCCGATGGATTCCAGCCACCCCGACATCAAATATCCGCTCGACCTTGTTGCCAAGCGCCTCTGCGGTAACAGCAGCTTCTTCCGCAATGGGAATATCGGATGTCCCTGCAGTAACGACAGATATATAGGTGTCCGGAACGGGAATCTCTTTACGTTTTATATGAATAATCCGGGCGGTCTCATGATATTCAGCCTGCTTTGAAAGTTTCTTTATTTCTGAATACATCTCTTCGGAGACCCGGGTTATCAGGATGTTATTGTCCTGTTTCAGCATGGCGTTAACAATATCCCGTACCTGCTCAACGGTTTTGCCGGAACCATAGATTACTTCAGGATATCCCTGACGCAGTTCACGATGCGTATCAATCTTTGTGTGTCCAATATCCTCAAACGGCAGGTCTTTCAGATGATTTACCGCCGCGTCAATATCCATAGACCCGGTCTTTACCTGTTCTAAAAGTCGTCTGATATCTTCACTGTCCATGTTCATTCCTTTTTTTATGGCAACTATCTCTTAGTACTAACTCAATTTGAGATATAGAATTATGGTAAGCGTTCACAGGTTCAGGGTTCCCCGTTCAAAGGTTAAATCGCCTTTTCTGTAAAAAACCGTTGTGATGATGCTTGAGTTTGTAAACATTCTTTGGATTTTGGATTTTTGATTTTAGATTTTAGATTTCAACCCTGAACCCAGAACCCTGAACCCAGAACCCATAACCCAGAACCCTGAACCCTGAACCCAGAACCCTGAACCCTGAACCCTGAACCCTAAACTCTGAACCTGTGAACGGTTACGAATTATGGCATTAACTGTCACCCGCATTTTCCTTGAGAGCAGATTCTATAGTTTTATAAACTTCCTGAATTGAAATATTTTTCTCTCTGGCAATTCTTTTACAGTCATTGTACTCAGGTTTGGATTTCACCACATCACCCTTGTAATACCCTGATTTAATAGTAACTTCACCTAGCTTTGTGTGTATTTTAAACGACTTTCTCTGAAGCATTACCTTTTTAACAGGATACTTTCGAATTCCCAGCGTGGATGTTTCAGTAAACAGTATTTCCAGGATTCTATCCTCTGCAGCAGCCCGGCATAGTACACTGAGGGTTATGGCAGGCCGTGTTTTTTTCATGGTTATAGGAGTGAAAAACACATCGCTCGCACCATTATCAAACAGTTTTTCCATAACATGATCATAGATCTCCGGATTCATATCATCGATATTACACTCGATTATAAACGCCGATTCACTGTGCGTATCCTTTGATATGTCAGCTCCTTTACAGAGAAATACCCGTACCACATTGGGAATCTCCATTTCCCGGTGACCGATCCCATATCCCACTTTTTCAATAATTATATCCGTGGTGTCAATAAACTCATCAACCACAGTGGCGAGTATTGCGGCGCCGGTTGGTGTCGTGGTTTCATAGTGGACCGTGCCAAGTCTCGTTGGTATATCCTGCAGAATTTCCACTGTTGCCGGAGCCGGCACAGGAATCGTACCATGCTTGCAGGTTACAAAGCCGCCGCCGAGCTCGATCGTACCGCAGAGTACTTTATCAACCCTCAGGTAATCTAAGCAGATTGCGGCACCAACTATATCCACTATAGAATCCACCGCACCAACTTCATGAAAATGAATTTTTTCAACCGGCATTCCATGAACCTTTGCCTCTGCGTCCGCTATTTTTGTAAAGATTGCTATGCTGGTATCCTTTATTGTATCGCTGAGTGAACTTGCTAGAATAAGTTCTTTAATAGCCGATAAATTTCTTTCCGGATGGTGGTGTTTAGAACCATGTGCATGGTCGTGAGTATGTTTCTCAATTGCGACTTCAACTCTGGTACCTTCGATACCATTTCTCTTTTCACGCGAAACATGTATCTGATAGCCTTTCAAATGTAACTTTTCCAATTCAGAAATAATCCAGGCCTGATCTACACCTAAATCGATCATTGCACCAAGGTTCATATCACCGCTTATTCCTGCAAAGCAATCGTAGTACAATATTTTCATAATAATAGTAACTCTTTAAACAAATAATAATGTAGATTAAGAAAAAATACCTTCCATAATATACTAGTACAGATCCTTTCCAGTCGTTGACATGTTTAATGAAACATGAAAAATACCCCTGACAGACTTTATTTTTTTAGTAAGATCATTAACCTCACGTGCTTTTCCTTTCACCGCAATTATCTCCAGGCAATTATGATGATCAAGGTGAACATGCTGGGTGGATATGATAACCGAATTAAAGTCATGCTGGATATCCATCAATCGAGTAACCATGTCCCGTTTATGGTGATCATAGGTTACGGTTATCGCACCAGCGACAATATTACCACATTTCCACTGTTTCCGCACCAGTTCTTCACGAATCAAGTCCCTGATCGCTTCCGAACGGTTTTTATAGTTATCAAGCTTTATGTGCTTGTCAAAATCATCTATCAGATTTTTGTCTAACGAGATCCCGAATCGGTATAAATTACTCATACAATACCTTATCGTTATTGGTGATACTTCCTATTACATGACTTTCGGCCATAAAGATTTTATTTGACTTTACTTAAGACATCTATGATTAATAATCACGATAAAACAGCAATTATGTGAAAAATACATTTTTTCTCCCTAGAAATGATATTTTTTTATATTTTATTACAAAACTTGGGCCAATATGGAAATAGTGTCTTAAATAAAGTCAAATACTTTATTAAAGGCCGAAAGTCATGTATTAAAAATATATCATTTAAACCCAGTTTATGCATTAGAAACAAAGTGCACTAATACATTTACTGGGTTTTACCCCGATTTAGAGTTTGTTGCATTAGGTCTTTCCTAATGCAATTTTTGGGTTAAAATATTACTATACAGGTGTGACGTTAAACCTGCATTAAAATTATTTATCCATCAGGATTATCTGTTTCTTTATTTTGAGCGGTATTGCTGCTGAAAAGTTCTTTAACGGTATCGACAAGGGTGGAAAAATTAAAAGGATACTTCAGGATAATAATATCGTGTAAACTGTTTTCGATGTCTTTATGTTTATACTCTTCAACAACCCTGTCAAAGAGATCCTGTGGTTCGGATGGCATGATTACCAGAATGGGAATGTTTTCAGTCTGATTTGATTTCTTTAACGCATTGACAATGAGGAATCCCTTCGTGTTGGTTTGGGATATATCAACTATCACAAGTTTCGGTAAAAACTGAGTAGCCTTCATTGCAGCGATATAGGGATTACCGGTTTCAATGATATGATAGTTACACTGAAGTAATCCAATGGTAATTACGTTGCGTATTCGTTCCCGGGACGAATAAAGCAATATGTGCGGTGACGGTATTGGGGTATCATTTTTCATTCAGTTTATCTTCCATATATTCAGACACTTTTTTCAGCAGCTCCTCGTTAGCAAATTTCAATCCGTTAATAACCAGCCAGAATGTCGGCTCATCATCATACCATCGTCTGCTCCACTCTTCAATATCCGACGGCACAGTGAAACGGTTCAGAATGTCAGGATCTAACTCTTTTATAATATCAAGTAATCCCTGTACAATTTCATATCGATACTTCGGATGAAGCTTCATAAATGTACCTAATTGTTTTGCCAATCTCTTATCCTTATCATACCAGCGTTTCTCCATACATTACACTCCTTGTATATTCCTCTAACCGTAAACGAAAGCTCCCGGACAAACTGCACCAGACAAGCTGGCATTAAAACCCTTCAGGGTATAAATAAACTATAGGAAGTTCAAACTTAATTATATAATAAGCTGTCTGTGTGTCAACTACAATGGTGTTCTCAGAGAAATTTTATTTTATGACAACCATTTTCCCGGTAAAACGGTTACTGCCCGCTGATATACCCATGTTAAATTCTTTCAGAAAATACTCCTGCATGAAATCCTGGCGGGTCTTTAAATCGCTTTCACCAAAGGAATCCATATCAAGAGCACTGTTACTTCCGATGAGCAGGAGCATTACAACCAGATATTTCTGAAAGTGTTTTATCACCGTATCACCCTTCTTTACTCAGTTTCTTCATCCCTTGAAAACTGCCAACAAAATTTCAAAAGGTCAACGCATCCTGATTCATTAAAAACAACGTCCTCTGATTCAAGGAGAAACCGCTGTTCTTCACATGGCCTTCCGTCAGCCCGTATGCTTATTGCACCCCCGCTATTTATCACCCGGTGCCACGGCACATCCACATCTGGTGGTATCCGTGCCATAGCATAGCCAACCATACGCGCAGTACACCGATCAACGAGCGAAGCAATCTGACCGTACGTGGCTACTTTACCAGAGGGAATTCGACATGCCACGGCATAGATTCTCTGGTATAAAGAGTTGTGTGAATTACCCTTCTTCATAAAAGTACCACAACAGAAGAAATATATCAACAATATATAAAGAAATATGAGACAGAAAAGGCAACTATATTTTCAGTAGAAATATATTGTGAAGATTAAGTAGTTTGGACTGTTAAAAAACCTTTTTTCTTATATTCGGCGATTCGCTCTTTCGCCTGTTCCAAAGCACCTTCAGCCCACACATCAACCTGGCTGTCCTGCGCAAAATACTTGTCAGCGAATTCTTTCGCAAATGCATCAGCATCTATATGTTCATCACTGTCGCCATTTTCACTCAGCTTGGAAACCCAACTGTTCTGAATGGCAACTTCTATGGTATTTGACAACTGCAACACTTCCCGCAACGCAGGTTTCCAGTGCTCCGCTTCTGTATTAAAAATCTTCTTTATATTGAGTTCCTGAATTCCTTTTCGTTTTTCAGCAGAGAGCTGTCCTATTGCGTCCAGCACAAAAATCTCGAAGAGTAACAGTACCGGTTTATCCTTATAACGCGGATCATCAAGAATTGTTTCTGCTTTTTCCTTCTTATTGAAAGGCCACATATGTTGGCTCCTTATATAATTAATTCATGTGAGTATGTATACTACTCCCCTTTCCGGACTTGTAATACAGGAGAAGTTTGGCTTATATACAACTAACGCGGGATAAACCCGCAAGTAAGTTCCTTATCAGATTCCTTTCTAAAAAACAAGAAAGCAATCTGTAAGGTACTAACAATCTGAATTTAGAGCAGTTATATGTAAAATAATAGAGGTGTTATTGACTGACAACAGATTTTTGGGTTAAGAGGTAAAGAATTATTAATCCCAAATCAAGCATTAACGGCTAAAGAAGTGAATCTTTTCCTGTGGGAATATAAGGGAAACATCAATGTCAGCCGGTTTTTGTGAGGATTTTACAATCACCTGCGTGCCATGTTTCATGAAAACATAGATAAGAAACTCTGATCCGATATTTTCTACCACACTGACGGTAACATCAATTGCACCTTCACCAGGCTTGCCAATCTGTATATCTTCAGGCCTGATACCAACAATACAACTGTCCTTATCACTATTGCTCCCTGCAGGTGCCGTTTCGAAAGGAAGAGTAAAATTACCATCCTCATTTGATATACTAATGGTACCTTCACCCTCAACCAATGTCCCGCTAATTAAATTCATCGGGGGAGAGCCGATAAAGCCTGCGACAAATGGATTAGCAGGATGCGCATACACTTCAGCCGGTCTATCCATCTGCTGAATGATACCGTCATGTAAAATGGCAATTCTATCACCCAGGGTCATTGCTTCCATCTGGTCATGGGTAACATAGATAGTCGTGATACCCAACCGGCGCTGCAGCTCTTTCAACTGAGCCCGCATTTCCGTTCGTAACTGTGCATCCAGGTTTGAGAGGGGTTCATCCATAAGAAACAGCCTTGGTTGACGTACGATAGCCCTCCCGATTGCCACCCGCTGCCGCTGCCCTCCTGAAAGCTCCTTTGGTTTTCTGTCGAGAAGGTGTTCAATCTGAAGAAACCGTGCGGTTTCTATCACCTTCTCCTGTATTTCAGTTTTTGAATACCGCTTTTTCATATTGGTCAGAGGGAACGCAATATTTCCCCGAACGGTCATATGGGGATACAGTGCATAACTCTGAAACACCATGGCAGTATCACGCGCTGAAGGCTCTATAAATATTTTTTGCTGCGTATCAACAACGACCTGTTCTTCTATTCGTATAGACCCATGTGAAGGTTTTTCAAGTCCTGCGATACAATTAAGAAGGGTGCTTTTTCCGCAACCACTGGGGCCAAGGAGTACAAAAAATTCCCCGGGACTGACCGACAGGAAAATCGACTTAAAAACCTCTACGTTGCCCTTAAGTGACACAAAATATTTATGCAGGTTTTTAATTTCTACTGAAGCTGATTTCACGTATTGCATATCCTTATTTTACTAACGCGGGATAAACCCGCAAGTAAGTTCCTTATCAGATTCCTTTCTAAAAAACAAGAAAGCAATCTGTAAGGTACTAATGGGACAACTTCAATTATCCTCTCACCGAACCGGCCATAAGGCCTTGAATAACATACTTCTGAAATATCAGGGTCAGTACAATCAATGGAATTGAAGCTACTGCAGAAGCCGCCATAATATTCCCCCAGGGGATTTCTCCGTGTAACCCCTCAAAGAGGGCAATACCCACCGGTACTGTCTGTGCTTTAAAATCAACGGTGAGCATAAGCGCGAAAAGAAATTCATTAAAGCTGGCTATAAATACCAACAGGAACGCTGAGAAAATTCCCGGAAGTGCGATGGGGAGAATGATCTTAAAAAGAACACCGAGCCTTCCTGCGCCATCAACCAATCCCGCATTGTCCAGATCCCGGGGAATCTGGGAAAAGTAACTTATTATAATCCAGAGTGACAGGGGAACCGCCAGCGCAATGTAGGGCAATATCAAAGCACTGTGCGTGTTGAGCATACCCATGGTGGCAAAGAAACGATAGAGATACCCGACAATACTTATTGGAGGAAACATTGAAAGAGCCAGTATAAATAGCGGTACAGCAATTTTGCCGGGGAACCGCATACGGGAAACCGCATAACCGGCACAGGATGACAGGAAGGTGACAATACCGGCAGTGACAATTGAAATAACAAGACTGTTTCTTATATAATCGATAAAGTGAAGCGATTTACTTTTAAGAATATTTGTATAATTATCCAACGAATACGTAGTCTCACCGGTAAATAAAAAATCAGGCTTCGTGACAAAGGAAATCCAGAGCATCCAGACAACAGGGAGTAGTGTAAAGAGTAGTAAAAATATGATGCCGGAGCGTATAAGGATTTTTTTTATTGTTTTTTCACTCATACATATTTTACCAACATTAAAATACTAACGCTTTTAAATAAAATCTTAAAGCTTTTGGGGTAATGCAAGATAGAACTCGGGTGATTATTATTCACCAATGGTTCGCAGATTCTTAAATCCGGATATGGTGGTAGTTTACTATTAAGAAAGCTTTTATCTTTAAAATGGTCTTATGCTGGATTAATACCAGCAATAAATTCGTCACCCGTAAAACATTGCCCTCCGATTTCTATCTTACATTATCCAAAAAATATATTTAAACCTGAGTTGAGCGATTCTATGTGGGAAAAGAGTGTGTCAGGCTTGCCAGTATT